>DATATS010000277.1:0-3813 GCA_036268675.1 Pseudolabrys sp. | reverse complement strand
CGTAATGACGCCGGGAAAACGCGATGTACCTCTACCTCAAAGCCTTCCACCTCATCGCGGTCATCGCCTGGATGGCCGGCATGCTCTATCTGCCGCGGCTGTTCGTCTATCACGCGAGCGCAAAGCCCGGCTCCGAGCAGTCGGAGACGTTCAAGGTGATGGAGCGGCGGCTGCTCAAATACATCATGGGTCCGGCCATGGTCGTGACCTGGGTTCTGGGAATCACCCTGGCGATCGACGGCCGGTTTCTGTTCGCCGGCTGGCTCATGGCGAAGTTTGTGCTGGTGCTGGCGATGTCGGCCCTGCACGGGCTGTTTGCCCGTTGGGCACGCGACTTCCGCCTCGACCGCAACGCCCGTTCGCCCAGATTCTATCGCATTGCCAATGAGATACCGACAGTTCTGCTGATCGCCATCGTGCTGCTGGCGGTGGTCAAGCCGTTCTGATGTCAGGGTTAATTCTGCACAGGCGACGGCTTCCCCTTGCGCGGAAACCGAACCCCACATATGTTCGCCCCATCCCACCGAACGCAGGCGGATGCGAGTAGTAGCGTTCCGGCTCCCCGACATTCGGGCCGGTCGCAGCATCGGGCCCCGGGACCTCATCCCAAAGCGCCCCGTATCAATCCAGATCTGCGACCCTCTCGCTCCCTCTTAAGCCAGCATTCGTCCGTCATTTTTTCAAAGGACACCACAGGTGTTATCTCCACAGGACCCAACCCGCATGCGGGAAATGAAGCTCCAGGATCTCAAGTCCAAGACGCCAGCCGAGCTGGTGCAATTCGCCGAAGAAAACGGCGTCGAGAACGCCAGCACGATGCGCAAGCAGGAGCTGCTGTTCGCGACCCTTAAACAGCTCGCCGCCCAGGAAATCGACATCATCGGTGAAGGCGTCGTCGAAGTTCTGTCGGACGGCTTCGGCTTCCTGCGCTCGCCGGAATCGAACTACCTGTCCGGCCCCGACGACATTTATGTTTCGCCCTCGCAGATTCGCCGCTTCGGCCTGCGCACCGGTGACACGGTCGACGGCCATATCCGCTCGCCGAAAGACGGCGAACGCTATTTCGCCCTGCTCAAGGTCAACACGCTCAACTTCGAGGACCCCGAGAAGGCCAAGCACAAGGTCAACTTCGACAATCTCACGCCGCTTTATCCCGACGAGCGGCTGAAGATGGAGCACGACGATCCGACGCGAAAGGATCTCTCGCCGCGCGTCATCGACATCGTGGCTCCCATCGGCAAGGGCCAGCGCGCGCTGATCGTGTCGCCGCCGCGCACCGGCAAGACCGTGCTGTTGCAGAACATCGCGCACGCCATCAGCGCCAATCATCCTGAAGTTTTCCTCATCGTGCTGCTGATCGACGAGCGGCCGGAGGAAGTCACCGACATGCAGCGCTCGGTCAAGGGCGAGGTCGTCTCCTCCACCTTTGACGAGCCGGCCACGCGCCACGTTGCGGTTGCCGAAATGGTCATCGAAAAGGCCAAGCGCCTGGTCGAACACGGACGCGACGTGGTGATCCTGCTCGACTCGATCACGCGACTGGGCCGCGCCTACAACACGGTCGTGCCGTCTTCCGGCAAGGTTTTGACCGGCGGCGTCGACGCCAACGCGTTGCAGCGGCCGAAGCGCTTCTTCGGCGCCGCGCGCAACATCGAGGAAGGCGGTTCGCTCACCATCATCGCAACCGCGCTGATCGATACTGGCTCGCGCATGGACGAAGTGATTTTCGAGGAGTTCAAGGGCACCGGCAATTCGGAAATCATCCTCGACCGCAAGGTGGCCGACAAGCGCACCTTCCCGGCCATGGACATCACCCGCTCCGGTACTCGCAAGGAAGAACTGCTCACGGAGCCGGCGGTGCTCAAGAAGATGTACGTGCTGCGCCGTATTCTCAATCCGATGGGCACCATGGACGCCATCGACTTCCTGCTCGACAAGCTGCGCAACACCAAGAGCAACGAAGAGTTCTTCGAGAGCATGAATACCTGAAGCGCGCCTGCGCCTGAATTGATAACGGCCGCCCGTGCAAAACGGGCGGCCGTTTTTGTTTTGACGCGCGGCTGGCGTTAGAGGCGCGATCCCCAGTGGCCGGTCATGTACCGGTCGGCGATTTCGCGCTCCATGCTGTCGGTCAGCTTGCCGCGGCGGGCCACGTAAGCCTCGATGTCCCGCTGTGTTTTGTTCCGGTGCGACCGGACGATGGCGTCGATTGCGGCACGCCAGAAGCCGCGGCGGGCCGGGGTTGCCGGGGTTCGGGCCACCGTCAGCGGCGAGGCGCCGTGGAAATCGGAAACGCGTGCAAGGCAAGCCATGTTGGCCTCCATTGGCCGGCCTGCGCGTGATTGAGCAGGCCTCATTCGTCCATTGGAAGATCGCGCCGAAACGCATAATTGACAATGGAGAAGTGTTCAGCCGATAGTTGAGGTAATCTCATGTATGAAACTCCGACATTCTGAGCATGAGCGGCCCCATGCCGCAGCTTTCCGCGTTGCGGGCCTTCGAGGCGGCGGCGCGGCATTTGAGCCTCACCAACGCGGCGCGCGAACTGCACGTCACGCCGGGCGCGCTCAGCCACCAGATCCGCGGCCTCGAGGAGCTGCTCGGCGTCAAGCTGTTCGAGCGCCGGGTGCGGGCGATCGCGCTGACCGCGATCGGCAAGCAGCTTTATCCGGGGCTGCAAACCGGCTTTGCGAAAATCCGCGAAGCGGTCGAGGGCGTCGGGACGGCGCACAATGCCAAGGTGCTGGTGTTGAGTACGTCGCCCGGCCTGACGGCGAAATGGCTGGCGCCGCGGCTTTATCGGTTTGCCGCCGCCTGCCCGGATGTCGACGTGCGCATTTCATCGGCGATGGCGAACGCCAATTTTGTCACCGACGGCGTCGACATGGCGTTGCGCAATATGCCGGTCCCGCACCAAACCGATTCGTCGCTGGTGGTCGAAAAACTGATCGACATTTCATTCATCCCGGTTTGCAGTCCTCGCCTGCTCGCCACGCGCGGTCCGGTCAAGAATGCGCGGGAGCTGGCGCGCTTGCCGCTCATTCACGACGAGTCGCTGCTGGCGCGACACGCATCGCCGGACTGGAGCGGGTGGTTCAGGGCGGCCGGTGTCGACGACGTCGACGTGCGGCGCGGGCTTCGCTTCAACAGCTCGGACCACGCGCTCGATGCCGCCGGCGAAGGCGCCGGCGTTTTGCTGGCGCACGATCTGCTGGCCTACGACGACTTGCGCACCGGCCGGCTGACGATACCCGTGAAGCTTGCTTTGCCGTCAGGCCGCGCCTTTCACATTGTCCGCTCAAACATGCGCAAGCCGACGCCGGCGATGAACGCGTTTCGGCGCTGGATCGGCGACGAGATAGCTGCGCTCGATTGGCGGCAGATCAAGACGCGCGTGCTCAAGCTGCCTTAGCGTGCGAGCGCCAGCGCTTTCTTGCGAATACGGTAGAGCGTGAAACGAGGCGCGGCCATGACTTGTTCGAGCAAATCCGGCATCGGATCGGCGACGTGCGGTCCGAGCAGATAGAGAAAATCGAAATCCTTCGGCCAGGCCCGGATGAACGTCGGCGTGCCGTGCGGCGCGCCCTGTTCGGCGATCACCTTGAGTACCGCGAGCGGCACCGGCCCACTATAGGGCACGTCCAGCCTTTGCCACGCAGGCTTCGCCGTGACGGGCTGCTTGCCGGCCGCGGTGAACAGGTTCGGCACGAAGGCATCGGCGTATTGCACGGCGAGAACCGGCACGTTGTAGATCGGATACTCGCTCAAATCTCGCAGCGGCGGATCGTCGGCCTCGCCGCTGTGGCCGATCAG
>DATATS010000276.1:0-1622 GCA_036268675.1 Pseudolabrys sp. | reverse complement strand
TGCCGGAAACGCCTGCCGACGAGCAGGCGATCGAACGGCTGCACGAGCGCACGTTCGGCCCCGGGCGTTATGCGCGCAGTGCCTACCGCATCCGCGAGGGCAGGGGGCACGGACTCGACCTCTCGTTCACGGCGCGCATCGGCACGCTGCTGGTGGGCTCGGTGCGGCTGACGCCGATCTGCATCGGCGACACCAAGGCGTTGCTGTTGGGACCGCTCACGGTGGAGCCGCCGTTTCGCGAGCGTGGGGTCGGGTCAAAGCTGATCGAACGCGCGCTGCAGGCGGCCAAATCCGCGGGCCATAAACTCGTCGTGCTGGTCGGAGACGAACCGTTCTACGGCAAGTCCGGCTTCAAGGGCATTCCCAAGGATCAGGTGAAGCTGCCGGGTCCGGTCGATCCGGCGCGGCTGCTGGTTGCCGAATTGGCGCCGGGCGCGTTCGCGGGCGTCAAAGGAATGATAAGGCCGGATTGGGAAATACCCTGAGTGTCGTCCCCCGCGAAGGCGGGGGACCCAGTAACTACCGAAAGCGCGATGTGTGCTGGATCGTCCGCCTTCGCGGACGATGACAAACCTGAGATTACCGCCGCTGTCTCGCCATCGAAGGTCGCTTCAGCGCCCCTCTCTTGCCCAAGTCGCGGCAAGGGAACCGATCAGCAGCAACAGGCCGATCATGCCGGCAAAGATCGGCAGTACGCCGATGCCGCGTACCACGCTCAAATCGCGCATCTTTAGCCCGATCCAGTCGTCGCCCTTGAAGGTCGATGAGCTGCGCACCGCCACCACGCGCGGAACCACGACGCGGTCGCCGTCGGCGAGCCGGCGCGCGTCGCCGCCGGTGGCCTGCGTGATCGGGCGCAACACGTCCGGTGTTGACGTCACTTCTGCGAATTCGCGCGGATTGGCAGGGCCGACATTAGCCAAGGCGGTGAGCTTGCCGTCGGTCGCGCGCCAGAGGCCGAGTTCGTTCGCGCTCACGTGCTCGTGCCATTCGCCCGGCTGATCTTGCGCAAGGTCGAGCGTACGGGTGGCGCCGGTCGGCGAAGTCAACGTCACCGGATTGACCGTGTCGGCCATGGTCTGGCGCTCTACGGTGATGTCGCGGCCGTGCACGATCAAGCGCAGCGCTTCTTCTTCGAGTTGCGGCTGCTTCATCAGCCAATGCGACAGGCGGCGCAGCAGGTCGAGATGCGGCCCGCCGCCTTCATAGCCGCGCGCCCATAGCCAGATTTGATCGGACAGCAGCAACGCAACACGGCCCTGGCCCTCGTGCGCCAGCACCAGCAGCGGCTTGCCGTCGGGTCCCTGCATCACGCTGGTGCCCTTGATGGTGGGCCGCGTATCGACGACGCGGAACCATTGGCTCCAGTGCGGCGGGTCGGTTTGCGAGCCTTGCAAGCCGCGCGTCACCGGATGGCGCTTGCCGGCATCGGTCAGTCGCGGCCGGAACGGCTGCTCGGTCACCTGTCCGCTCGGCTCGGCCGGCAGGATCACGTCGAGCGGGGTGCGCCAGATGCTGGTGGGGCTCGCATAATCGGGGCCGGCAGCGATCAGCACGGCGCCGCCGTCGCGCACATATTTGGTGATGTTATCGAAATAGATCATCGGCAGCACGCCCTGGCG
>DATATS010000275.1:0-9756 GCA_036268675.1 Pseudolabrys sp. | reverse complement strand
GGCTTCGCGCAGCGACGCCAGCACTTCCTGGGTGTTGTTGCCGATGGACGAGACGATGCCCATCCCGGTGACGACCACGCGTCTCATCTCGATACGGTTACCTTTTTACAGTCATACAGGCGGGCGTTATACCGCGCCCCGGCCCTACGACGCCGCGCCCGGCTGCGGCGCCGCATCGAGGAACAGCCCGACCTTGAGATCGAGCGCCTTGTAGATCACCGAACCGTCGGCCGACAGCCAGCCGTCGGCGATGCCGAGCACCAGCTTCGAGCGCATCACGCGTTTGAAGTCGATGCCGTAGATCACTTTCTTCACGTTCGGCAACACCTGCCCGGAGAATTTCAATTCGCCAAGACCAAGCGCGCGGCCCTTGCCCGGCGCGCCCAGCCAGCCGAGAAAGAATCCGACCAATTGCCACAGCGCATCGAGTCCAAGACAGCCTGGCATCACCGGATCGCCCTTGAAGTGGCAGAGGAAGAACCAGAGGTCCGGCTTCACGTCGAGCTCGGCGCGGATCATGCCCTTGCCATGCGCGCCGCCCTGCTCGGAGATTTCCGTGATGCGGTCGAACATCAGCATCGGCGGCAGCGGTAACTGCGCGTTGCCCGAGCCGAAAAGTTCGCCGCGCCCGCAGGCCAGCAGGTCTTCATAATCGAAGCTGTGGCGCTGGCCTTCCATCGGCGCTGTGTCTCCGCGTTGCGGGCTCGATTGAGGTCCCATGACCCCAAATTCGTAACATACCAAGGCTAACCGGCAAAGGTGGCGCAAACCGCGATCGGGGCGGTTTGGCGCTCAGAAAAGCCGCGGCATATTGGCCTTTTCATGAGTTTCCGGCAGTTGCATCGGCCCAAACACATCGTATATGTTGCTTATGAAAAGGTTTTTGCCAGCCCTTCCGTGACTGGCCGATCAGGCATGACGATGTCCCAGCCGCGTACGATGGTTTTGCCGCCCGCTCGAGCCGCCGTCTCCTATACGGATCACCCGGAATTCACGGGCTGTCCGTGGCATGACGTCAAGGCGAAGCTGCGCCAGGTCGGCCTGCGTCCCACCCGCCAGCGTATGGCGCTGGGCTGGCTCTTGTTCGGCAAAGGCGACCGTCACCTCACCGCCGAGGCGCTGTACGAGGAAGCCACGCGCGCCAAGGTACCGGTCTCGCTGGCCACAATTTACAACACATTGCATCAATTCACCGATGTCGGCCTGCTGCGCCAGGTCGCGGTGGACGGCTCGAAGGCCTATTTCGATACCAACGTCACGACGCACCATCACTTCTTTGTCGAGGGCGAGGACGAACTGCTCGATATCCCGGATGCCGACGTCCTTGTCGGCAAGGCGCCGACGCCGCCGGAAGGTTTCGAGATCGCCCGCATCGACGTGGTCGTGCGGCTGCGGCGCAAGGCGTAACCTCAGCCAGCACAAGCGAAGTTTTTGTCATGGCCGGGCTTGTCCCGGCCATCTCGATTCAAAGGGCACGGCTGTCCCATCTAAACGAGATCGCCGGATATAGGCGTGGTGAGAGACGCCGTTCTTCGAGCGGCCATGCCGGGCCCGATCAATCGATCTTTTCGTTCGGATAGACGCCCCACAGCCGGTCCTGCCGGATCCAGCCGTCGAAATTCTTGCCGGCAATTTCGCACCAGGCGCCGTCGCAGCTTTTCACCGCGCCGATCACGCCGGCCTGCAAGCGCGCCAGTTCGGCGGACTTGGCATCGTGGTGCTCGTAGAGCGGCACCAGTTCGGCGTCGAGCTTGGGCACCACCACCGCCGAACGCTTGCCCGACAGCAGCGAATGATAGACCCAGCCTTCCGCGCCTTGCCAGTCGCGAATGCGCCGCCAGTTCTCGAATTCGGCCGTGATCTCCATCGGCATGTTGGCGCGGGTATAGACCCAGCGCACGTCCTGATCCTTGTTGGGACCGGAGCGGACATTGACGCGGTCCGACTTCAGGCTGACGAAGCGAGGCACCGGCAGTCCGCTCACCGAGCCGGTGGCGATCGGGCTTGCCGCATGGCCTTGCGCCAGCGGCACCGCCATCATGACGGCGGCGAGCGCCAAACGGCCAAACGCGGCGCGAAAGCTTTGTGTTGTCATTGCCATCTGATAGAAAAAGAGCGGGTTTTCACGGTCTGCACAGGCGCCACACGCGAG
Organism: Pseudolabrys sp.; assembly: GCA_036268675.1. Lineage (GTDB taxonomy): Bacteria > Pseudomonadota > Alphaproteobacteria > Rhizobiales > Xanthobacteraceae > Pseudolabrys. Next base: position 7,604 of record DATATS010000275.1, on the reverse strand, counting down.
TGTCGGCGGTGACGGTTAAAGAGGGCTGAACGGCGGTCTCCGCCGGACCAAACAGTTGAGATCGACATGCCCAAGGCAGATATGCCCAAAGCCGACACACCCAAAGCCAACACGCCCAAGAGCAAGAAGCCGCTGGTCGTCGTCACCCGCAAGTTGCCCGACAGCGTCGAATTGCGCATGCGGGAACTTTTCGACGCCCGCTTCAACGCCGACGACAAGCCGATGACGCAGGCACAGCTGGCGGAAGCCGCGAAAATCGCCGATGTGCTGGTGCCCACGGTGACCGACCGGATCGACGCTCCGGTGCTCGCAAAATCGGGCGAACAACTCAAGCTGATCGCGAATTTCGGCAACGGCGTGGACAATATCGACGTCGCCACGGCGGTATCGCGTGGCATCACCGTCACCAACACCCCCGGGGTGCTGACGGAAGATACCGCCGACATGACGATGGCCCTCATCTTGGCGGTGCCACGGCGGCTGGTGGACGGCGCCGGCATCCTCGCCTCCGACCGCGACTGGGCCGGATGGTCGCCGACCTGGATGCTGGGCAAGCGCATCTGGGGCAAGCGGCTCGGCATCATCGGCATGGGACGCATCGGCCAAGCAGTGGCGCGCCGCGCTCGCGCCTTCGGCCTGCAAATCCATTATCACAACCGCCGCAAGGTCGCGCCCAAGATCGAGGAGGCGCTCGACGCCACCTATTGGGAGAGCCTCGACCAGATGCTCGCGCGCATGGATATCGTTTCGGTGAACTGCCCGCATACGCCGGCGACCTATCATTTGCTGTCGGCGCGGCGGCTGAAAACGATGCGGCCGGAAGCCTACATCGTGAACACCTCGCGCGGCGAGGTGATCGACGAGAACGCACTGGCGCGCATGATCGACGCCGGCGACATCGCCGGCGCCGGCCTCGACGTGTTCGAACACGAGCCGGCGGTCAACCCCAAGCTGCTCAAGCTCGCGCGCGCCGGCAAGGTGGTGGTACTCCCGCACATGGGTTCGGCAACGCTGGAAGGCCGCGTCGACATGGGCGAGAAGGTCATCATCAACATCAAGACCTTCATGGACGGGCATCGCCCGCCCGATCGCGTGCTGCCAAGCATGTTGTAGGCGGCCGAACACACACCGCTGTCATCATCCGCGAAAGCGGATGATCCAGCCCAGATCACATAATTGCTGGATGCCCGCCTGCGCGGGCATGACGACTACTTGTGAATCGACAAATCCTTGATCGTGGGCTTCTCGCCGCTGAGCGGATTGCCCGGGTCCCACGCATAGTTCAGGGTCTCGAAGCGCATCGAGCGCGCATCCACCATCAGCAAGCGCCCGACCAGACCTTCGCCGAAGCCGACGATCTCGCGGATCACTTCCAGCGCCATCATCGAGCCGACAATGCCCGGCAGCGCGCCGAGGATGCCGGCTTCCGCACAAGCGGGAACGGTGCCGGGCGGCGGCGGCTCGGGAAACAGGCAGCGGTAGGTCGGATTGGGCGTGCCGTCGTCGCGCTTCTCGTGCGGGCGCAGCGTGGTCAGCGCGCCGTCGAACGTGCCGACCGCGGCGGTGACCAGCGGTTTTTTAGCAAGGTAACAAGCGTCCGACACGAGATAACGCGTAGCGAAATTGTCCGAGCCGTCGGCGACGATGTCGTATTTCGAAATCAGATCGAGCGCGTTGTTCGCCTCCAACCGCGTCATGTGCGTTTCGATCGACACATGCGGATTGAGGCGCGCGATGGCCGCCTCGGCGCCATCGACCTTGCGCTCGCCGATGTCGCCGGTGCCGAAGATCACCTGCCGCTGCAAGTTCGACAACGACACCGTATCGTCGTCCACGACGCCGAGCGTGCCGACGCCGGCGGCCGCGAGGTACAGCAGCACCGGCGCGCCCAGGCCGCCGGCGCCGACAACGAGTACGCGCGCGGCTTTGAGCTTGGCCTGGCCCGGACCACCGACCTCGCGCAACACAATGTGGCGCGCGTAGCGTTCGAGTTCCGCGGCGTCGAGCATGATTGACCCTATGGCGGCGGGAGCTTTTGGGCCAGTGCCTTGCGCCGTGTGCGCGACGTTTGCGCCGCCTTGCGTGCCGGCATGCATCGGCTAAGGTGGCCGCAAAACACGTTCAGGGTGGCGTTAAGACGATGTGGCGGGTGGGTTGGCTGGTGAGCGTTGCGCTTGCGTTCGGCGCCGTTTCGGCGTGGGCGCAGTCGCCCGGCATTATTCCGCCGGTCCCGGCTGCCGCGCCGCAACCGAAAGCGGCCGTTAACCACGCGGCCAAATCAACGGCGACAAAGCCGGCGACGGTCAAGCCGGCTGCGATCAAGCAAACGGCATCCAGGCCGGCCCCCAAACCCAAGCCGGAAAAAACCGCGACGGTAAAGCCCGCGGCGACCGCGCTGGATAAATTCAAGCAGATCAAATCCGGGCCGGACGTCTTCGCCGGCATCCCGCCGGACGAGCGGCTGAAAATCCAGCAGGCGCTGCTGTGGGCGGGCGACTATCCGGGCGCGACCGCCAGCGCCGAACCGATGCTGACCGCGATCAAGAATTTCCAGAAGCGTCACAACGCCAAGATCACCGGCGTGTTGACGCCGATCGAACGCAGCGCGTTGATCGCCGCCGCCGATACGCATGAAGAAGAATTCGGCTGGAGCGTCGTGATCGATCCAGCCACCGGCATCCGTATCGGGCTGCCGACAAAGCTGGTGCCGGTAGCGCGCGACGGCGCGCGCGGCACGCGCTGGTCGTCGCCGCACGGGGAGGTGCAGGTCGAGACCTTCCGCATCAAGGATTCCACACTCAAGCTGTCCGACCTGTTCGAGAAGGAAAAGAAAAACCCGTCGACGCGAAGGGTCGAAACCAGCGTGCTGCACGACGACAATTTCTTCATCAGCGGACTGCAAGGCCTGAAGAAATTTTCGGTGCGCGCGCAGATGCGCAACGGCGAGGTGCGCGGCTTTACGATGCTGTTCGACCAGATGATGGAAGGGATCGTCTCGCCGGTGATGGTGGCAATGTCGTCCGCCTTCTCGCCCTTCCCCGAGCAAAGCATGCCTTATGCCTCGCTCACCAAGCGCGTCGAATACGGCACCGGGCTGGTGGTGAGCGCGCAAGGGCACATCGTGACCGACCGCAACCTTGTCAACGGCTGCGAGGTGATCGTCGCCGCCGGCCTCGGCAATGCCGAACGCATCGCCGACGGCAAAGACGGCGACAAGGACGATGGCCTGGCGCTGCTGCGAGTCTACGGAGCGCACAAGGGATCGCCGCTGTCGCTCGACCGTGCCGCGCCGCCCAACGCCGACGTGACGCTGGTCGGCATCGCCGATCCCAAGGAACAAAACGGGGGCGAAAAACGCACCGAGGTCAAAGCACAACTGGTGGACGGAACGGCGATCGAATTGCGCCAGCCGGTGCCGATGGCCGGATTTTCCGGCGCCGCCGCGCTCGATGCGCAAGGGCGCTTCCTCGGCATGATGGAGATGCGCCGGTTCGTGCTCGCCAGCGCGGGGCCCGCTTTGCCGCCGGTCCGCCTGATCGCGGCCAAAACGATCCGTGATTTCCTTGCCGTCCACCATGTGAAGCCGGCAGCGGCGCAATCGGCCGATGCCAGGGCTTCGGTGGTGCGGGTGATCTGCGTGCGGAAGTGACGGCCCGGAAGCCGTCATTGCCGGGCTTGACCCGGCAATCCATCTCTTAGGAAAAGCTGGATCACCGGGTCCCGCGCGCTACGCGGCGGCCCGGTGATGACAGATAAGAAACCCTCACCTGCCTACTTATTTTTCCACTTCGGCGCGCGCTTTTCGATGAAGGCCTTCATGCCTTCCTTCTGATCGTCGGTCGCAAACAGCGAGTGGAACACGCGCCGCTCGAAGCGGATCCCTTCCGCCAGCGGCACTTCGAAGGCGCGGTTGACCGCTTCCTTGGCGAGCAGCACCGAGGGCAGCGACATGGAGGCAATGGTCTCCGCCGTTTTCATCGCCTCGTCCATCAGGCTTGCGAGCGGAACGACGCGCGCCACCAGATTGGAGCGCTCCGCTTCGGCTGCATCCATCATGCGGCCGGTGAGGTTCATCTCCATTGACTTCGATTTTCCGACCGCGCGCGTGAGCCGCTGCGTGCCGCCGATGCCGGGGATGACGCCGAGCTTGATCTCGGGCTGGCCGAATTTGGCGTTGTCAGCGGCGATGATGATGTCGCACATCATGGCGAGCTCGCAGCCGCCGCCGAGCGCAAATCCGGCAACGGCCGCGACGATCGGCTTGCGAGCACGCGCGGCCTCGTCCCAGTCGCCGGCAAAATTGCCGATCAGCGCTTCGTTATAGGTCTTGTCGGCCATCTCCTTGATGTCGGCGCCGGCGGCAAAGGCCTTGTCCGAGCCGGTGATGATCATGCAGCCGATCGCCGAGTCGGCGTCGAATTTCTTGACCGCGTCGCCCAGTTCCGACTTGAGCGCGAGATTGAGCGCGTTGAGCGCGTTCGGCCGGTTGAGCCGGATGATGCCGACGCGGCCTTTCGTCTCGACGATGATGTTCTCGTAGACCATGTGGCTCTTTCAGCGTTGCATGCGTCAGAGAACGTCGCGCCACAGCCACAGCACGACCGCGGCGCCAAGGGCAGCGCCGATGAAAAACCCGAGGCTGCCGGCGATGATGATGCCCAGCAGTACGAACACATAATAACCGATGAAGGATCCGGCGATGCCCACCAGCGAACTGGTGACAAGATGGCGGCGGCCGGAGATCTGCCTGCCGAACCAGCCACGACGGCCGCCGACCCGGTCGAAAAGGATGGCGGCGGCGATGCCGATGACCAGGATCAGGAGAAATGTTGCGAGCGGCCCAGCGTACATGATCGTCCCCTCCGGTGAATGTCCACGGGCAACTCTAGCCGAGCGGGCGCAGGAGGGGAACCGCCCGCCGGCGGCTCACTTCTGGCACGACGGGCAATAGAACGTCGAGCGGCCGGTCTGCACGATGCGTCTGATTTTGCCCTTGCAGCGCGGGCACGGTTCGCCTTCGCGATCGTAGACCTGAAAATGATGCTGGAAGTCGCCGAGCGAACCGTCGGCGCGGCGATGATCGCGCAAGCTCGATCCGCCGGCCGCAATCGCATCATTGAGCACCGCCTTGATCGCTTCGACCAGCGCGACCGCGCGCTCGTTGGGTTTGCCGTCACGGCCGGCGATGGTCGAGGCTCGCCGCTTGGGCGACAGCCGCGCGCGGAACAGCGCCTCGCAGACATAGATGTTGCCGAGCCCGGCCACCACGCGCTGATCGCTGAGGGCGGCCTTGAGCGAGGTCTTCTTGCCGGCGCAGGCGCGCGCCAGCATGGCAGCGTCGAATTCGTTTCCCAATGGTTCGGGTCCGAGCGCGCGCAGCAACGGCTCCTGCTCGAGCCGGGCGCGCGCCACCAGCTTCATCGAGCCGAAGCGGCGCGGATCGTTGAAGGTGACAACCTCGCCGTTCGACATGTGAAACACGACATGGTCGTGCGCGGTGCTCTTGGAGCGCTCGTGATAATAGGCGCCGGGCTTGGCCTCGTGGCCGACACGGAACGAGCCCGACATGCCGAGATGCATCAGCAGCACGTCGCCCGACGACAAATCCGCCAGCAGATATTTCGCCCGCCGGCCGAGACCTTCGACCGTCTGTCCGTTCAACCGTTTCTCGAAATCGCGCGCGATGGGCCAGCGCAGGCGGCGGTCGCGCACCTCGACCTTGGCAATGCGCGCGCCTTCCATGGCGGGCGCCAGGCCGCGGCGCACGGTTTCGACTTCGGGCAGTTCGGGCATGGTTAACGCTCTTTCGGTTCTCACATAGCGCGCCCCACGCCACCGCGCTATGGTCCTGCCCGACAAGGATAATTGGCGATATGGCCAGCGAAACGCATTTCGGCGAACGGCGCGTCCCGCTCGAGGACAAACAAGGCCTGGTGGACGGCGTGTTCCATTCGGTCGCGCGCCGCTACGACCTGATGAACGACCTGATGTCGGGCGGGCTGCACCGCGCCTGGAAGGACGCGCTGGTGACGGCGGTCAATCCGCCACCAAAAGGCCGTCCCGGCCGTCTTGCAAAAATGTCCGGCAAGGATTTCAGGCTGCTCGATCTCGCCGGCGGCACCGGCGATGTCGCCTTCCGCGTGGTCGGGGCCGGCGGGGCGGGCACGCGCGCCACCGTCTGCGACATCAACACGGACATGCTCTCCGTCGGCGCCGAGCGCGCGGTCAAGCACGGTCTCGACCATGCCGTGACGTTCGAGAAGGGCAACGCCGAGGCGCTCGCCTATCCCGACCGCTCGTTCGATTGCGTCACCATCGCGTTTGGCATCCGCAACGTACCGCGCATTGCGCTTGCCTTGAGCGAAGCCTATCGCGTGCTGCGAATCGGCGGGCGCTTCCTGTGTCTGGAGTTTTCCAGCGTGGACGTGCCGGGCATCGACGCGCTCTACGAGCTCTATTCGTTCAATTTGATTCCGGCTATCGGCCGCGCCGTCACCGGCGACCGCGAGGCCTATCAATATCTGGTCGAGTCGATCCGCAACTTTCCCAAGCCGAAGGCCTTCGCCGGCATGATCGAAGCGGCCGGCTTCCGCCGCGTTTCGTTCACGCCGATGACCGGCGGCGTGGTGGCGCTGCATTCGGGCTGGCGCTTGTGACGGCGATTTCCCATCTCGCCCGTCTCGCTCGTGCCGGCTACGTGTTCGCGCGCGAGGGTGTGTTGGCGCTGGTCGATACGCGGCCGATGCCGCTGCCGGCACGAACGGCCGTCGCGCTCGCCCGCCTGATCGAGCGCCCATCGGCGAAAGACGGCACCAGCCGGCTCGCCGCCGCACTGACGCGGCTCGGCCCCACTTACGTCAAGCTCGGGCAATTCCTTGCGACGCGGCCCGACGTGGTCGGTACGAACATCGCGCGCGACCTGGAAAGCCTGCAGGACAAGATGGCGCCGTTCCCGCAGGCGCAGGCGGAATCCGCGGTCACGGCAGCGTTCGAAAAGCCGCTCGGCGAGGTGTACGCCGGCTTCGGATCCCCGGTCGCCGCCGCTTCGATCGCGCAAGTGCATCGCGCCGAGGTCGAGGATAACGGCAAGCGCAAGGCGGTGGCCGTGAAGATCCTGCGGCCCGGCGTCGAGCGGCGCTTTAAAGTCGATCTCGACGCGCTGTTTTATGCCGCGCGCAAGGCGGAAGCGCTTTCCACTGAAGCGCAGCGGCTGCGCATGATCGAGGTTGTTGCAACGCTCGCCCGTTCGGTGGCGATCGAAATGGATTTTCGGCTGGAGGCAGCAGCGCTATCGGAAATGGCGGAGAACATCGTCGACGACAAGGATTTTCGCGTCCCCGCGATCGACTGGAACCGCACCGCGCGCGACGTGCTCACGCTGGAATGGATCGACGGTACGCCGCTCAACGATCGCGCGGCGCTGGCCGCCCGCGGCTTCGACCTGCCGGCGCTCGGCCGCAACTTGATCCAGAGCTTCCTGCGCCACGCGCTGCGCGACGGCTTTTTCCACGCCGACATGCATCCCGGCAACCTGTTCGTCGACGCCGACGGGCGGCTGGTGGCGGTCGATTTCGGCATCATGGGGAGGCTCGGGCCGAAGGAGC
>DATATS010000274.1:0-3774 GCA_036268675.1 Pseudolabrys sp. | reverse complement strand
GCGGCGCTGCATCTTCTATCAATCGGCACGGGAAAGGCGCAATCGCCTTACATCTTCAACAACCGCTTCGAATTTCCGCTCAATATCTTGGCCTTGTCCTCGTCGCTGAGCGGGATGCCCTTCATCCATTCCACGGCGCCGACATTGTCGGGGACGAACGGCCAGTCCACCGCGAACAAAATGTGGTCGACGCCCATCTCCATTACGGTGCACAGCAACGCCGGATTGGAGAAAAAGCCCGAGGTTGTGACGTAGAAGTTGCCGCAGAAGATATCGCGGAAACTCATCGGCTTCTGTCCCGGGCGCTTGAGCGAGGAATCGATGCGCCACACCAAAAACGGCAGCGTCTCGCCGAAATGGCCGAGGATGATCTTGAGCCTGGGATGCGTATCGAACACACCGGAGAGCACCAGGCGGATCGCCTGCGTGGCCGTTTCCACCGTGTAGCCCCAGCCCGGGCGCACCACCAGCGGGAAGTCCTTGGCGTAATCCTGATAATAGATTTCCGTGACTTTGGGATGCGGCAGCGACGGATGCAGGTAGAGCGGCACGTCGAGCTTTTCCGCGCGCTCGAAGATCGGCCAGAATTTCTTGGCGTCGATGAATTCGCCGTTCGCCATGCCGTGAATCATGGCGCCCTTGAAGCCAAGCTTGCTCACGCAACGTTCGAGTTCGTCGGCCGCGGCTTTCGGATCCACGGTGGGGAGCGCGGCAAAGGCGGCAAAGCGTTTGGGGTTGGCCGCGCAGACCTTGGCGAGCCGATCGTTGACCGCGCGCGTCAACTCGGCTGCGACGTCGATTCCAAGCTTCTGCGTCGAGGGCGCGCCATGCGAGAGCACCTGGATGTCGATGCCAGCCTCGTCCATCTCCTTCAGACGCAGGCTGCCCAAATCGTAGAGCTGCTTGTCGATCTCGACGCCACGGGGGGCTTCCGGCCCGCTGTAGTGCTTGGTCAGCTCCGGGTCCCAATAATGCTCTTCGATGGCGATGACCGGACAATTCGGCTTTTTGAACATGAACCTTCCCCCGCGGGTTTTCCTGCCCGTTTCCTAGCAACCGGGGCATCCGCTGTCACGGCCCTGCCGTGCCGCGCGCGTCATGGACTCGTCATGCGTGTAAAGCGGCGCATCGATTTGATGAAATCGGCTTTTGTCATGGGACCGACTCAGTTATTCACAGCTCATGCTGCCGATCTTTCGCCTGACTTCAGTAGGCGGCGTACTCCTCGCCATTCTTATTCTGGTCCTGGCGCTCAATCCGCCGGACGGTCCGCGCCTGCCATTGCTGCCGGCCGAGATGCGCGGCGCATTGTTGCGGCGAAACGAACATCCGGAGTGGCGGCAGCTGCTCATTCTGGCGGCACTCCAGCGCGCCGACGAGATCAGGCGGCTGCGCGACCTGCCGGACACGCCAACGATTGAGACGACGCTTCCCGTCGACATCGGCGAACGCTCGTCGACGGAATTGCCTGTGACCAAAGGCGAAGAACTGCCGCCGCCGGTCACGCCGGCGCGCATCAAGTCGCAGAATGAAAGCCGCATCAAGGAACGGCGCCGCAGGCGCCATGTCCGGCTGGCGGTCAAGCCGAACACCGATCCGTTCGATCCTACCAATTCGGCCGCCGCGGCCGGCAACGGTCCGGTCGCGGCCAATTCGGATCATTTCATCGGCCCGCCCTACCCCGAAGGCCCGAACGGCGTCGCCACGCAGACGCCCAGCTTCCGATAGGCTTCCGGTTGCGGATTTTGCGCGGCGGGCGCCTCAATGCAAATTGGCGACATCGATCGCGCCGGGGCCGCCCCGCGGCACGCCGCCATTTGCGGCAGACGCCGAGGCATAGGCGTTGAGCGCGCCGGCGTCGGTCGTCTTCACCAGTCCCTTGCGCTTGGCGGCGTAATAATAGCCGGCGGCGTAATAATGCACGGCGCGGTCCATGTTGCCGCCCGCCACGCGGTACGCGCCGGCGAGATATTTCACGGCATAGGTCATGTTGGTTTCGGCATCGAGCAGCCCGGCGGCCGTGCCGCGATAACCCATGGCGCGCGCGGTGCCGAGCCGGATCTGCATCAGCCCGTAATTGCCCTTGCTGATGACGCGCGGATTGCCGCGGCTCTCGCGATGAATCACGCGACGCAAGAGCGCCTCGGGCAGATTGTTGGCGGAGGCATAGCGGGCAACCAGTTGATCGAGATTGCCGTTGGCGTCGAGCGGCGTCCCATGTCTGCCCTGCGCGAGCGCAGGCGCGGCCGAAGCGGCGATGGCAAGCAAAACTGTAGCGATGCAAAGATTGCGAATCATGTCAGCTCCGGTTTTCTGGGAAGACCCTCAACTGGCGGGGAACTCCGTCAAGTTTGTGACCGCAACTGCCTTATCCCTGCCGCGTTCCATCACGAATTGAGTCGCGCTGTTACGATCGCCGTTAACCTTTGCGGGGGAACTTGCTGCGTGTAGGCTGCCGCTCGCGCACCACGCGCCAACGACGACGGGAGGATGAACGCCATGCCGAAAGCCTATTGGGTCGTGACTTATCGCTCGGTGAAAAATCCGGATGCGTGGAATGCCTATGCCAAGCTGGCGGGACCGGCGATCCAGTCCGCCGGCGGCCGCTTTCTCATTCGCAACAAGCCGGCCAAGACCTACGAGGCCGGCATGGCCGAGCGCGTGGTGCTGGTCGAATTCGACAGCCTGGACCAGGCGATCGCCTGTCACGACACGCCGGCCTACACGGAGGCGCTGAAAGTGCTCGGCACCGGCAATGTGGAACGTGACATGCGCGTGGTGGAGGGCGTCGCCTGACGCAGCCCTCGCGCCGCGCCGATAAACGCGCCACCGGGCCAAGCGGGCGTTGACGCGGCGTGAAATGGCGGCGTAAAACGCGGCGCGCGCGTAGCCCGGGGATGAATCGTCTTGCCCAAGAAGCATGGTCTCAAGTCCGAGTTCGTGATGTTCGACGTCGTCTATGAGGACGGCTCGCAGCGCTCGCACCGCAAGGTGCCGCGCGAGCTGCTCGGCGGCCTCGACAAGGACGAGCCGGCGCGCGGCTTCGTGATCGAGCAGGACCGCGAGATCGCGGAAAAATCCGGCCGCGCCCCGCTCAAGATCAAGACCATCTGGCGCTCGGGCGGCAAGCCTCCCAAGGACATGAAGGCGAGTTAGCGGACGGCGCATTAGGTGCCACTCCGCTGCGCCGCCGCCGCCTGAAGCGCGCGCTGGATCCGCGCCGACAGGCGCGCTTGCTGTTGCGCCGTTATGGGCGGGCGCGGCCGCGCATTTGTGCAGCGGACGTGCGGCGCCGTGCAGCGCCGGTGCCGCCGGCAGGCAGGCTCCGGGCAACCGCGCCAGCGATCGATGAACATGGCGATCTTGCGCGCCAGCGCATAGCGGAATTCGTCGATGTCTGCGGGCGGCTCGACGTCGTGCGACAGCGCGGCGATTTTCTTGCGCCGCCCGGCTTTGCTCAGTTTGGGACGCGGCCTTCGTCGCATCGGATAACCTCCGGATATGTTTGATGGGGTGACGTGTTTGATGAGAAGACGTGTTTGGTGAGGAGGCGTGCGCGATCGGTCCCGCGCGCCGAAAGGCGCCGGGCCACGCGTGAGGCCCCGCGAACGGGAGCCGGGCCATGGTCCCCCTTGCGAGGGGGTGGAGCGCCAGAAGGCGCCACCAAGCCAGTCCCCGCCGCTGCCCTTTTGGGGCCTCGGCGGGCGCGCCCAGCGCAAACGAGCCTGCGCAATTTGCGCAAACTCGAAAGCGACGGCGGGCGCGTCGCCTTCC
>DATATS010000273.1:0-4107 GCA_036268675.1 Pseudolabrys sp. | reverse complement strand
TCGTTCCGGATGAATTGGAGCAGATCGAGCGGCTCAAGGCGATCATGGCCGATACGCTGGGTCGCGGCGCACCCGTTCGTCCGATCCAACCGATCGCGTTCGGCATGTATGCGCCGCTGCATACGCTTCCTGGAGTTCAGGAATTGGCAGCTCGGAATTGGCCCCAACCTGCCGCAGCCGTCGTGAAGCAACAGGTCAGCGAGCCGCTCGAGGAGCAACGCTTGCGCGCGTCGATTCCATGTCTCACCGCCATCGACGACGGTGTCACCGCGCAGGTTCGCCAGCAATACGAAGAAAACCCCTACCCTCGCTGGGTTCGCCTGGCCGCCCCACCCAACCCGCTGATGGTTCTCGACGATCACGTCCATTATCAGTTCCCCGCGGCTGCCTTTCGGCCGGTCGGGCGGCACGAAAGATTCGATGGATTGGTGGCCGGCTGCGGAACCGGGCGAAACGCACTGGAATTCGCGCAGGGCTTTCGCGGCGCCCACGTCCTCGGCGTCGATATCAGTCTGGCGAGCCTCGCCAATGCCAAGCGCCACACGCCGCCGGCGCTTGCCGACGCGGTCGAGTTCGCGCAAGGCGATATCATGGCGCTCGGATCGATCGGTCGCGGCTTTGACCTGATCATCGTCGGCGGTGTGCTGCATCACATGGCCGACCCCTTGGGCGGCTGGCGCGAGCTTCTCAAACTAACGAAGCCGAACGGGCTGATGCAGGTGGGGCTTTACAGCGCGCATGCACGCCGCGATATCGTCGCGGCGCGCGCGCTCATCGCCTCACGCGGCTACCGCTCCACGCCCGACGACATCCGCCGTTGCCGGCAGGATCTTCTGGGGGGCAAGGAAAATTTCCAATTCATCGAGCTCAATGACTTTTTCACGATTAGCGAATGCCGCGACCTGCTGTTTCATGTCCACGAACAACAGTTCACGATCCCTGAGATCAAGGAGTTCATCGCGCGGAACGATCTCAATTTCGTCGGCTTTGAATTCAGCCCACAGCAAGCCCATGTGCACCATCACCGCGTCTTTGCCGAAAATGGCTGGCTACAGAATGATCTTGACCGCTGGGATGCCTATGAGCGCGCCGATCCGCGCGTTTTCGCCGGCATGTATATTTTCTGGGTTCAAAAAAATAAGGCCTGACGAGGCTTGGGCCACCCTGCGGCTTGCGTTCCCGGCCAAACCGACGCCATAAGCCGTGCCCATGGCTCAGCCATCCAAATTCAATTTGCCGCAGACCATGCAGGAGGCGATCGCCCTGCACCGGCAAGGCCGCCTGCGCGAAGCCGAAAAGCTCTATGCCCGCGCGCTCAAGGCCGCACCAGACAATTTCGACGCTTTGCACATGCTGGGCTTAATCAAAGCGCAGAGCGGCCAGATGGGCGAGGCCTATCGGCTGATGTCGGCCGCCCTCAGGCTCAATCCAAAAGCGGGCGACGCCTGGATCAATCTCGCCAATGTGCTGCACGCGCTCAAGCGCGACGCCGAAGCGCTCGAATGTCTCGACAAGGCCGTTGCGCTCAGCCCGGCCGACCCGCACGCCTTGCAAAACCGCGGCAGCGCCCTCCTCACGCTCGGCCGAACGCAAGAAGCGCTCGATAATTTCGAGCGCGCTCTCACGGCCGATCCGCGCAACGGCGAAGCCTTGTTCAATCGCGGCGTCGCCAAGGCCAAACTCGGACAGCACGCGCCGGCGTTGGCCGACTTCGACGCGGTTTTGTTGCTGGCGCCAGACAATCCGGACACGCTGTATAATCGCGGCACCGCGCTGTTCGAACTCGGCCGCGATACCGAGGCACTGGAAGCGCTGGAGCGCGCGGTGTGCACGGCCCCCAGCCACATCAATTCCTGGATCAATCGCGGACGCGCCCAGCAGGCACTCAACCGGTATCGGGAGGCAGCCGACAGCTTCACCCGCGCCATTACGCTGCAAAAGGACAGTGCCGACGCACATTACAATCGGGCCTTCACGCTGCTTGCGCTTGGTGAAATGACCGAGGGTTTTGCCGACTACGAGTGGCGCTGGAAGCGCACTGGCATGACCGACACGCGCCGCAATTTCCGCGGCCAACTCTGGCTTGGTGAATATCCTCTACGCGACAAATCCATCCTGCTGCATGCCGAGCAGGGTCTCGGCGACACGATCATGTTTGCTCGCTATGCGCCGCTGCTTGCCCAAGGCGGCGCGCGCGTCTTGCTGCAAGTGCAGCCCGAACTCAAGAGCCTGATGAGCGGCCTCAATGGCATCGCCTCCTGCTACGCGCGCGGCGAGGAACTGCCGCACTATGACGTACATTGCCCTCTCGGTAGTCTCCCTTTCGCACTCAAGAGGGATACCCTTGGCGCTACGGTTCCTTACCTGCGCGCGCCTGAAAGGCGTCTCGCGCAATGGCGTCCGCGCGTCGAGGCCCTGCCCGGACGACGCGTCGCGTTATGTTGGGCAGGCAACCCTAACCAGGCCAACGACGTCAACCGGTCGATGACAGCGCGCTTCCTGGAGCCGTTGTTGGGGATGGACGGCATTTCATTTATCGGCATTCAGCACGACCTGCGCGAGGGCGACGCCGAATGGATGACGCGTCATCCGCGCCTTAGCCATTTCGGCGGCGAACTCACCGACATGGCGGATACCGCCGCGCTGATGACGCTCGCCGATCTCACGATTACGGTCGATACGTCGGTGCTGAACCTGGCTGGCGCAATGGGTCTGCCGGCGTGGGGCATGCTGACGTTCTCGCCGGACTGGCGCTGGATGTCGCAGGGAGAAAGCTGCCCGTGGTATCCCCAACTCAAACTATTCCGGCAGCCGAGCCGCGGCGATTGGCAAGACGTCATCGCACGCGTCGGCGCCGGGCTCAAACGATTTGCCGACGCATGATGCGCCGGCTTCCGGTTCGGGTCAGGCAGCCGCGCGGATAGCGACAGGCACCGCATCCACCGGATTGTTCTTGAGCCAATCGCGCGCGGCGCGCTGGGCGCGACCGATTTCGGCATCGGCCATTTGCTCCGCGATCTCCCGCCGCATGGCTGCGGCGTCCGATCGACCGCGCATGGCCGCGATATTGAACCACTTGTGCGCTTCGATCAGATCGACGGTGACGCCCGCGCCTGCCGAATAGACCATGCCCAGCGCAAAGCAGCCTTCCGCATCCGTGGGTTCAGCGATATTCGCCGCCATTACTATGTCAGCCATTTTGGCCTCCCCATTGTCGCGTACGGGGTCCTGCCCCTGGACCCGACGCATCCCTGTTGCCCGCGGACAACGTCCGCCCGAGCGAGCCGACAATGGCGGAGAAAATTTGAATGACAGTTTAAGGGTCGCGATGAATCGAACATGAACGAGCGATGGCTGCGCCCGTGCCGGAAGGCGACAAAATCCTTTAATTCAAGCGTTAAATCGATATCCGCCGGGCGCGATTGAGGAAACGCTAACCGCGCTGAGTAAGCGGTGACTAACCACCCATGCCACAATGCAAGGCAAAACCCTCACGCGCCGCGCGCGCGCTGGCCGAACAGCACCGCCTGAACCTTCGGATCCTTCATGTCGATGCCCTGGCGCAATTCGAGGCCGAGTGCCATGCCGCGCTTGACCGCCGGGCGCGATTTCATGGTTTCCAGCCAGCGCTTGAAATGCGGAAACTGGTTGATGTCCTGCCCTTGCCGCTCCCAGCCGTTGGCCCAGCCAACGATCGCCATATCCGCGATTGAATATTTGCCGGCGATGTATTCACGGTCTTTGAGCCGCAGGTTCATCACGCCGTAAAGCCGGTTCACTTCGTTGACGTAGCGGTCGATGGCGTAAGTGAGCGTCTCGACCGCGTAATTCTTGAAGTGGTGGACCTGCCCCGCCATCGGGCCGATGCCACCCATCTGCCAAAACAACCATTGCTCAACCTCGACGCGGGCGCGCTCCTCGCTGGGGTAGAACTTGCCGGTCTTGCGGCCGAGATATTGCAGGATCGCGCCGGACTCGAAGATCGAGATCGTCCGCCCGCCCGGCCCATCGGGGTCGACGATTGCCGGCATGCGATTGTTGGGGGAAATTTTGAGGAAGTCAGGATTGAACTGCTCGCCTTTCGAAATGTTCACCGGGACCAGTTTG
>DATATS010000272.1:0-9640 GCA_036268675.1 Pseudolabrys sp. | reverse complement strand
GGCTTGTCGAGACCGGCCGGCGAAAAAGTGAACACCTCGACGCCTTTGTCGGTGACGCCGACGGTGTGCTCGAACTGCGCCGACAGCGAACGGTCGCGCGTGACCGCGGTCCAGCCGTCGGACAGCACTTTCACGTGTGGCCGGCCGATATTGATCATCGGTTCCACGGTGAAGAACATGCCGGGCTTGAGCACGATGCCCTCGCCGGCGCGCCCGACATGGACGATGTTAGGCTCGTCATGGAATAGGCGGCCGAGGCCGTGGCCACAGAAGTCGCGCACCACGCTCATGTGCTGGGCTTCGACATAGCTCTGGATGGCGGCCCCGATGTCGCCGGTTGTGGAGCCAGGGCGAATGGTGGCGATGCCGCGCATCATAGCCTCGTGGGTCACGTCGACCAGCCGTTCGGCGCGACGCGGAATCGGGCCGACCGCGAACATGCGGCTGCTGTCGCCGTGCCATCCATCCAGGATCAGCGTCACATCGATATTGACGATGTCGCCTTCCTTGAGCGGCTTGTCGCCCGGAATGCCGTGGCAGACCACATGGTTGAGCGAGGTGCAGGTCGATTTCTTGGAGCCGCGATACATTAGCGTTGCCGGCAGCGCGTCGTGAGCGAGGGCATAGTCCAGCACCAGCCGGTCGATCCTGTCGGTCGGCATGCCGGGCCGCACGTGCTCCGTCAACATGTCGAGGCAGCGGGCCACAAGCTGGCCGGCCTTGCGCATGCCGGCGAAGGCGTCGGGTCCGTGGATCTTGATCTGGCCGGTCTTGCGAAGGGGGGCAACGGCGGCGTCGACGTAGGTCATGGCTTATAATGTAAGGATTGGAGCGGAGCGCGCAAGCTAGGCCGTGATCTTTCCGCCCAGCTCGTCGTCAATATGCGCGCGGACGATATCGTCGAATGACGCCTCCGCCTTGAAGCCGAGATCGCGCGCGCGTTTGGCATCGATGCGTTCCGACCAGCCGGCAACGATGCGCATGACGAGCTGATCGGGTTCGCGGCGGATGCGCGCGGCAACCTTGGGTCCGGCAATGCGCGCGAGCGACTCGATCTGCTCGGCAACCGTGCAGCACACGCCCGGCATCGCAAGATTGATGCGCGGCCCGAGGTGTTCGCGCGTCAGGCCCGCAGCATGGATGAGGAAGCCGACGGCGGAGCGCGGGCTCGCATGGGTGTGCCGCACGCTGTCGGCGACCGGCAAGACGGCCTCGAGGCCGGCCAGCGGCTCGCGAATGATGCCGGAGAAGAATCCCGACGCCGCCTTGTTAGGCTTGCCCGGCCGCACGCAGATGGTCGGCAGCCGGATGCCCACGCCGTCGAGGATGCCGCGCCGGTTATAGTCGGCGAGCAGCAATTCGCTGATCGCTTTTTGCGTTCCGTAGGACGTGAGCGGCGTCAAGTGGAAATCGTCGGGGATCGCGTGCGGGAACGGCGCGCCGTAGACCGCAATCGAGGAGGTGAACACGAACTTCGGATGATACGTTTCGCCGGCAGCGCGGATCGCTTCCAACAGCGCGCGGGCACCGTCGAGATTGACGTGGTAGCCCTTGTCGAAATCGATCTCCGCTTCGCCGGAGACCACGCCGGCGAGATGGAAGATCATGCCTGGTCTGCTGCCGATCAGCTTATCGGCGGCGCCCGGCGCTGCAAGATCGCCGGTCCAGATATCGACTTTTCCATTGAAGCCAGCCGGCTTTTCCGGCGCGACCACGTCGGTCAAGGTGAGGTGGTCGATCGGCTGGCCATTGAGCTTGCCGTCCTTGACCAGCCGCGCCGTCAGCTTGCGGCCAATCATCCCGGCCGCGCCGGTGATCAAAATATGCATTCAGTCTCTCCCCTGAGTCTCGCGGGCCGGCTCGAAACGGTCGATGCGCCGTAACCCTGGGAATAGCATCATCCAGATGCCCGCCACCAGCAGCGAACCCAAGCCGCCGATTAACACCGATGGCACCGCGCCCAACCATGCAGCGACCGCGCCGGATTCGAATTCACCCAGGGTATTCGACGAGCCGACGAACAAGTAGTTGATGGCGCTCACCCGTCCGCGCTTGTCGTCGGGCGTCTCGATCTGCACCAGCGCGAAGCGGATCACGACGCTCAGGGCGTCGGCGGCGCCGAGCACGGCGAGCGCGGCGAGCGACAGTGGAAACCATGTCGACAGTCCGAAGATAATCGTGGTCAGCCCGTAGATCGCCACCACCGCGAACATCTTGGGCCCGATCCGGCGCTCGACCGGATGGTTTGCCAAAACGGCTGCGGTCAGCAAGGCGCCAGCCGCGGGCGCCGAGCGCAGCAAGCCGAGGCCGATCGGTCCAACGGCGAGGATATCGCGCGCATAGACCGGCAGCAGCGCCGTGGCGCCGCCCAAAATCACCACGACCAGATCGAGCGTGATCACGCCCAACAGCCGCCGCCGGGTGCGGATGAAGTCAAAGCCGATGAGCACCGAGGACAGGGTCGGCGGCTCGCGTCTGGGCGCAGGCGCACTGGCGCGCACGAAACTGACCAGGGTCGCCGCCGCGACGAAAAAGGAAACGCAGAGGGCCGCTACCGCAAGCGGGCTGAAGGCGTAGATCAGCCCGCCCAACGCCGGACCGCAGATCACCGCCATCTGGTTGGCCGAAGTCCACCCCGCCACCGCGCGCGTGATCAACGGCGCCGGCACCAACGCCGGCACCAGCGCGCTCGACGTCGGCAGTTCGAAGGCGCGCGCACAGCCGACCAGGAACACGGCGGCGAAGAGCAGGTTGCGGCTGAGGCCGCCGGTCGCGAGCGCCGCCGTCAGCATCAACGCGGCCAGCGCCGCTACGCCCTGCGCCGCACGGATGATGCCGCGGCGATCATAGCGGTCGGCAGCGTGTCCGATCAGCAGTGTCAGGACCACCGCCGGCACAAACTGGATCAACCCGACCAGGCCGAGGTCGAGCGGGCTGTTGGTGAGCTGATAGAGCTTCCAGCCGATCAGCAGCGCCAGCATTTGGTAGCCTATGCTGCCGCTGCACCGCGCCAGCCAGAACAGGACGAAGGGCCGCTGCTGGAACAGGCCGGAAGCCCGTGGCGCAACGCTCATGCCGCCGCGCCGCTCATGGCGCTCAAGCTCGCTTTTTGCCGGTTGTCGGAATCGAAGTTGTCCGGCGCCAGCCAGCGCTCGAAATTACGTTTGCGCGCCGGCCATTCGCCATCGAGCATCGAGAACCAGGCGGTGTCGCGGTTGCGGCCCTTGATGATCATGTGCTGACGAAAGATGCCCTCGAAGGTAAAGCCATAGCGCAGGGCAGCGCGCCGCGAGGGAGCGTTGAGCGAATCGCATTTCCATTCGTAGCGGCGATAGCCAAGCGTCTCGAAAGCATAGCGCGCCAGCAGATAGGTCGCTTCGGTCGCCAGCGGCGTGCGTTGAAGCGGCTCGCCATAGACGATATGGCCGACCTCAATCACGCGCGGTGCGGTGCGAATTTCCATCAGCGTGGCGATGCCGACGGCGTTTCCGTCGGGCGTTACCACCGCATAGGAAAATGGGTCGGTGAGCTTGGCGCGCTCTGCGACCCACGCCACGAATGCGTCGGCTCCGTCAAACGGGCCATAGCCCATATAAGTCCAGATCGTGTCGCGTCCCTTGACTGCGTCCCATAATGACGCCGCGTGAGTGGGCGCAAGTTTTTCGATACGCCCAAAACGGCCCGTGAGCGTCACCGGTCCGGGATGCTGGGCTGGCGTCGTGTCGACTGGCTCACCGACCGGCCTCTCGCTCCGCGGTTGCTGCGTTGAGCCGGTCATGATTGTTTCTTGCCGCCTGTGCTGAAAAATGTGTTGAGCTCGGCATTCGGTACGACGCCTCCGAAACTGTCGAAGCCTCCGTCGCGCGCGATTTCGGTCGCCGATTTGATAAAGGCGTGCATGGCGACACGCGCCAGCGTGCCGCCGACGCTGATGCGCCGTACGCCGAGTTCGGCAAGATCCTTGACGGTCAATCCAAATGCTCCGCTATTGAGAAAATTGATCGGCTTGGGAGCGACCGCCTTGACCGTTGCCGCAATCTGCTCGCGCGTCTTGATGCCGGGAGAATAAAGGCAATCGGCGCCGGCATCCGCGAACGCCTTCAACCTGCGGATCGTTTCATCCAGATCGGGCCGGCCGTGAATGAACCCTTCGGTGCGCGCGGTGAACACCACATCGCCGCCGGCCTTGTCGATGGCCGCGCGTGCGGCGCGTACTCGGGCGACCGCCAGATCGAAGTCGTAGAGCGGATTGGCTTCATCGCCGGTGAAGTCCTCGATCGACAATCCCGCCACGCCGGTCTCCGCGCATAGCCGCACATTGTCTGCCACGCCTGAGGGCTCATGCGCGAAGCCGCCTTCAAAATCTCCGTTCAACGGGATGTCGACCGCCTCGGCGATTTCGCGGTAATGCGCCAGCACCTGATCGCGTATCACGGCACCGTCGGCAAGGCCCTGCGCGTGGGCATAGCCCGAACTGGTCGATGCCAGCGCCTTGAAGCCGAGCCCTTGCAAATAGCGCGCAGTGCCGACACTCCACGGATTCGGAATGACGAAGCAGCCGCTTTGATGCAGCGCGCGGAACGTCTTTCGTTTGTCGGCAATCGAGGTTCTTGGCATGGACTTTCCCGGCAGTGCGGGGAACCTGCCATGGCCGGGCGCGCCGGGACAGTGGCATTCCGTCATGTCCGACCTGCCGGCACCGCATTGATTTTCTTGCATTAATCGGGTGAACTACGGGCAAAAGAGATTTGTCCGGGGAGTGATCTCATGCTGAAAACCATCGCTGCCTTCGATCGCATCGGCGAAGAAAACGCCTTTGCCGTGCTGGCGCGGGCCAATGCGCTGGCAGCCCAGGGGCGCGACATCGTCAATCTCGGCATCGGGCAGCCCGATTTCCGGACGCCGGACTTCATCGTCGAGGCGGCGGTGAAGGCGCTGCGCGACGGCCATCACGGCTACACGCCGGCCAACGGCATTCCGCCATTGCGCGAGGCGGTCGCCGCCGACCTGCACAAGCGCTTCAAGGTCGAGGTCTCGCCCGACAGTGTCATGATCATGCCCGGCGGCAAGCCGACCATGTTCATGTCGATCCTGATGTTCGGCGAACCGGGCGCGGAAATTATGTATCCCGATCCGGGCTTTCCCATTTACCGCTCGATGATCGAATTCACCGGCGCCAAGCCCATTCCGGTGCCGATCCGCGAGGAGAACGGCTTTGCATTTTCGGCCGAGGAGACGTTGAAGCTGATCACGCCAAAGACAAGATTGCTGATCGTCAATTCACCAGCCAATCCAACCGGCGGCGTAACCGGCAAGGCGGAAGTCGACAAGCTCATCGCCGGCCTGGAGAAGTGGCCGAACGTCGCAGTCATGTCGGACGAGATTTACGACCACATGACCTATGACGGCGAGACGCATGTGTGCCTGCTCACCTATCCCTCGATCCGCGACCGGCTGATCCTGCTCAACGGCTGGTCGAAGACCTATGCGATGACCGGCTGGCGGCTCGGCTATGCGATCTTTCCGGGCAAGCTCTACGATTATGCGCGCAAGCTCGCGGTCAATCTGCATTCATGCGTCAATGCCTCGGCGCAATATGCCGGCCTTGCTGCGCTCAAGGGTCCGCAGGACGAGGTCACGAAAATGGTGGCCGAATTCGACAAGCGGCGCAAAGTCGTGGTCGAGGGCCTGAACGGCTTGCCGGGCGTCTCCTGCGCGACGCCGAAGGGTGCGTTCTATGCTTTCCCCAATGTCAAAGGCACCGGCTGGAAGGCGAAGGCGCTCGCCGCATCGCTCCTGGAAGATGCCGGCGTCGCCATCATCGGCGGGCCGGACTTCGGCATCCTCGGCGAGGGCTACATCAGGGTTTCCTATGCCAACTCGACCGAGAATATCCTGAAGGCGCTCGGGCGCATGGGCGAATTCCTCACGAGCCGCAAGGCAGCCTAGGTTACGACGGCGAACCGTCGCCGCCCTCGCGTTCGACGACGACCCGGAATGGGCCGCGTGGATTTATGTCTCGCTGCGGGAAGGGGATTTCGATCTTTTCGCGCTTGAGCGCATCCCACAGCGCAAGCAGCGCGTGACTGCGAACATTGATGGTCCCTTCCTTCGGATCCCTGATCCAGAACGCCAAGGTGAAATTGATCGAGGAATCGCCGAAGGCGCGGAAATTGCAGACCGGCTTCGGCTTTTCCAACACGCGCTCGACAGACTTAATTGCCTCGAGCGCCAGCGCGATCACCTTGTGCGGATCGGCGGAATAGGAAACGCCGAAGTCGACATCCAGCCTCACTTCGGCGTTTGAATAGGACCAGTTGATCACGCGCTGGGTGACGAAGTCCTCGTTGGGAACGAGGAACTCGCGGCCATCGAGGGTGACCACCGAGGTATAACGCGCGCCCATCGAGGCGACCCAACCGAAATTGTCGCCGACAGTGATAACGTCGCCCGGCTTGATCGACTTGTCGGCCAGCAGGATGATTCCGCTCACCAGGTTGGAGACAATCTTCTGCAGGCCGAAGCCGACGCCGACGCCGATGGCGCCGGAGAAGAAGGCAAGCGATGTGAAGTCGATGCCCACCGAAGACAGCACAATCAGTGCCGCGAAGGTTATCAGCCCCAGCCTGATCAGCTTGATGAGCAGCACCTGTATCGACGGTGTCAGATCGGTGACACGGCGGACGCGCTTCTCGAGAAAATTGCCCACCGCGTTCGCCGCCCACAACGCCAGCAGCAGCAGCACAGTGGCCTTGATCAGCAGGAGCGGCGTGACGCGCACCCCGCCAATCATCACGCCGAATGAATCGAGCGCGGCCCGGATCGTCTGCCGCACGCCGACCACGTAGCCCGCGACAAGCAGCCAGGTGAAGCCCGTGACCAGCCGGTAGACGAAGCGATTGGCGATCGGCGCCGCCGCCAGCGCGATCACCACCCAGGCAATCGCGAGGGTCGCGACCACATCGAGCAGCACAACGTGCTCCGGGTTGGCTATGCCTCCAAAAGCCGGGCGCATCACGACCAGAAGAAGCGTGAAAATGACGAGGCCAAGATTGGCCATGCACAACTGCACCCACAGTCGCATCAGCGGCGGCCAGCCCTGGGTGTGTGCGGTGACGTCGGTGTGGCGCCGTAACATCGTCGTCACGATGCTTGCTGCCGCAGCCGCAATCAGGATGACGCCCATCTGGGCGAGCACCCAGACCGAAACGGCCTCATGCGCGACGGTCACGAAGGCGTTCTCGACCGTCTGAATTATCTCCTGGCCGTTCATCGCTCACCCTCCGCCACCCCTTGGAATTGTCCCATGAAGCGGACCAATATCAAAGACGGCCGGACGGAATATCCGTCGCGGCAGGCAGCCAGGGACTAAGCACATGTACGATCGGAGCTTGTCGGAAGAGCAGCGGATGATGCGGCAAAGCTGCCGCGATTTCGTCGATGACGTCGTCCTGCCATTTATCCGGGAGAACTGGCAGCGCGAATGGTCGATGGCGCCCGAAGATCGCCTGCCGCTGCGCATCCTCGAAGAGGCGGAAAAGATCGGCATCCGAACGCTCGGCGTACCGGAGGAATTCGGCGGCGTCGAGTTGGAAAAGGGCACGGAAGTGAAGACCTTCGCCATGATCGCGGAGGAAATCGCGCGCGGCGACTCCGGCTTGGCCGACAAACTGGTGCAGAACTGGAAGGTGTCGGTGCTGCTGCGGCAGTTCGCTCCGAGACACCTTCAGGAAAAATGGTTCAAGCGCCTGGTCGCCGAGCCGCAATTCCTGATGGCGCATTGTCTGACCGAGCCGCGCGGCGCCTCCGACCGATGGCTGCCCTACAATGTGCCGGAAGCCGCGATGCAGACACGCGCCGTGAAAAAGGACGGCGGTTGGGTGATTAACGGGCGCAAACAGTTCATCTCCAACGGTTACGACGCTTCTCTCTACGTGGTCTATGCCAACACCAATCCGAAGGTCGGCATGATGCAAGGCACCTCATCGTTTCTGGTGCCGCGCGAGACCACAGGCTTTTCTGTTACACGCTGCAATGAGACGCTCGGCTGCCGCTTCATGAACAACGGCGAGATGGCGTTCGACGACATGTTCGTGCCCGACGATCATCTGCTGGTGCAGGACAGCGCGCTCGGCTCGGCCGGCATCTATTTCCGTCCCGGCAAGATCATCCAGGCGGCGAAGAATCTCGGCGTCGGCATGCGTGCTTTCGAGGCGACCGCGGACTACGTGCAAAATTACGTGCAGGGCGGCCGCATCCTGATCAAGCATCAGGCCGTGGCGTTGCGGCTCGCCGACATGGCAACCCGCATCGAGGCAGTGCGCGCTTTGCTCGATCGCGCGGCGCAGGCGGTGGACGACAACGCACCTGAAGCTGAAACGCTGGTCAACATGGCCAAGATGTTCGCCTCGGAAGAGATCATGAAGGTTGCCCAGCACGCGGTCGAATTACACGGAGGCAACGGCATCATGCTCGACTTCGGCATCGAGAAAGTGTTGCGCGATGCCGTTATTTTCCTGCACATGGACGCGACGGTAGACATTTCGAAGTTCAAGATCATCAAGAACATGTTCCCGCAGACGGCGGGCAAATACGCCGGGCCGGAATAATTAGTGCACCACGAAGCGGAATCCAATCACCACGATCACAAGTCCGACCAGTTGGGGAACACTTGGCACCACGCCAAGCGCAAGATAGCCAACGATCAATCCGAAGCCCGGCACCAGCGCCGGGAAAGTCGCAGCACGTCCGGCGCCGAGCAGGATGATCGCGCGCGCGAACAGATAAATCGGTAGCGCGCCAGCGAGCAGGCCTTGCACCACGGCCTGCAGCAGGTTTTCGGCAAGGCTCATGCGCAGCAGGCCGCTGTAGCCGATGAGAATCCCGTACAGCGGTGCATAGACGACGACCGACAGAAACCCGACCATCGTCACGGCGCGTATGCCGGACACGCGATAATGGCGCAGCAGCGTGCCGAACATCGCCCAGAAGAATCCGGCGGTGACGAACAGCAAGTCGCCACCGACGCCTTGCTGGCCGATGGTCGTCAGCGATTCCCATCCGAATACCAGGAGTCCCGCGATGATGATGATGCCGCCGGCGATGCGCGATGCCGTCGCCCGCTCATGCAGCATCGCGCTTGCGAGGATCAGGCCGAACAGCGCCGCGCAGGCCGGCTGAATGGTGGTGCCGTGCCCGAGCGGCACCAGCATGAAGCCCGAATAGGCGATGATCGCCTGCGGCGGACCGGACAATACGCTCATCATCAGCCCGCGGCGCCAGCCGACGCCGCCAAGGTCGGCAATACCGTCGCGCAAGGCAAACGGCGTCAGCAACAGGCCGGACCAGAAGAATCGGTGGAACGCGAGATCAGCCGGCGAGAAGCCGATCGAGATGCCATGTTTGGCGGCGACAAAGCCGACCGCCCAGCCGAGTGCGGCGCCGGCTCCGCACAGCATGCCGATCACGATGCTTGACCGAGCCGCGGCTTGATCGGATCTGTCCACGAATGCCTCAACCGCAGCGAGGGTGACTTGAGGCCGCCTGATACTCTAGGATCGCGATCCAAGTCCAATCGCGATTGAACAAGCCTCACTTTACCGGGATGGAAAGCTCATGGCGAAGCCGCGCAAAGTCATCA
>DATATS010000271.1:0-6915 GCA_036268675.1 Pseudolabrys sp. | reverse complement strand
CGATACGCGCTGCCGGCGAGCCCATCGTCGTACGCCTCGGCATTGATGATCGGACAGGCGCCGCCAAGGTCGGCGGGTTCCACGCATTTCGGCAGTTGGGGGACTGTCTCCCCCGGCGCCGCCGCGCTCTCGTCACGCTTGCGCACCATGACCCAGCGCACGTAATCGAGCACGGCTTCGTTCGCCTGGTCGAAGCCGCGCGAGCGCACGTAGACGATGCCGGTTTTCCCGTTGGAGTTTTCCTTGAGCCCGATGACTTCCGACACGGCCTTCAGCGTGTCGCCCGGATAAACCGGCTTCAAAAACCGGCAATCGGCGTAGCCGAGATTGGCGACGGCATTGAGCGAAATGTCCGGCACGGTCTTGCCGAACACCATGTGGAACACCAGCAGATCGTCGAGCGGCGAGCGCGGATAACCGATCGCCTGCGCGAATTTGTCCGACGTCTGCACGGCAAAGCGCGGACCGAACAGGCCGTGATAGAGCGCGACGTCGCCCACCGTGACCGTACGCGGCGTGGCATGGTGGATTTGCTGGCCGAGGCGGAAATCCTCGAAAAAATTTCCGGGATTGGTCTTGGTGTTGGTCTTGGTCGCGGACGCTTGGCTCACGCACAGGCTCCTTCGGCGCGCTTTTCCGGCCGGTCATTCTCACAAATCCGTGAGACGATGGCTAGCTTACACACTCGCGCGCATCCGCCGCCATTACCGTGCCGTATAATGATGCGAGGGCTCGCATATCAGGACGGCAGAGATGGCAATGACGGCGCAGCCAGTAAGCGAAAGATCGAGCGGGGCGATCATTCATCCCGGCTGGGTGCGCGTCTGCCACTGGATCAACGCCATCGCGATCCTGGTGATGATCGGCTCCGGCTGGCAAATCTACGACGCCTCGCCGCTGTTCGACTTCACCTTCCCGCGCGCGATCTCGCTCGGTAATTGGCTGGCCGGCGCGCGCCATTGGCATTTTGCCGCCATGTGGGTGCTGATGGTGAACGGCCTTGTCTATGTCACGCTCGGGATCATCACCGGCCGCTTTCGCCGCAAGCTCCTGCCGATCACGCCGGGTGCGGTTATCGCCGACACCAAGGCGGCGCTCACATTCAAGCTCGCGCATGATGATCTTGCGCACTACAACGCCGTGCAGAAGCTTCTCTATGGCGGCATCATCATCACCGGCATCGTCATCGTTTTGTCCGGACTGTCGATGTGGAAGCCGGTGCAATTCCAGCAATTGAACGCACTGTTCGGCGGCTACGATTTCGCGCGCTACGTCCATTTCTTTGCGATGGCCACGATCGTCGGATTTCTCGTGGTGCATGTGGCGCTGTCGCTGATCGTGCCGCAAAGCCTGCGCGCCATGGTCACCGGGAGGTAGCGAACAATGAGACAGCGTAAAATCATCCCCGGCGTCGATCCGAAACTGCTCATCAAGGATGCCGCCAAACTGATGCCCAGCCCGATGCGGCGGCAATTCCTGCGAGGAGCTGCGAGCCTCGGCGCGCTCGCCTTCCTCACCGGTTGCGACATCGTCGATGGCAACACCTCGGAAGCTGTGTTGAAGAAGATTTCCACATTCAACGACGGTGTGCAGGCGGCGTTGTTCAGCCGCAGCAAGCTGGCGCCGACCTATTCCGAGAAAGACCTCACCCGGCCGTTCCCGTTCAACGCCTATTACAGCGAGGACGAGGCGCCGGTGGTCGATCCCGCCACCTACAAGTTCGAGATTTCGGGGCTGGTCGACAACAAGAAGCCGTGGACGCTCGACGACTTGCACGCGCTGCCCGAGGTGTCGCAGATCACCCGTCACGTTTGCGTCGAGGGCTGGAGCGCCATCGGGTCCTGGCAGGGCGCCGTGCTGTCGGATTTTCTCAAGCGCATCGGCGCCGACACGCGCGCCAAATACGTCTGGTTCAAATGCGCCGAGGGCTATACCAACACCGTCGACATGCCGACCGCGCTGCATCCGCAGACGCAGATGACGTTCAAATACGACCACAAGCTGCTGCCGCGCGCCTACGGCTTTCCGATGAAAATTCGCATCCCGACCAAGCTCGGCTACAAGAACCCGAAATACGTTGTGGCGATGGAAGTGACCAATACCGACAGAGGCGGCTATTGGGAGGATCAGGGCTACGAGTGGTTTGCCGGGCTTTAGTGCTCGTCGTGCCTGTCGGACGCCTGCGGCTCGGTGATGAGCCGCGCGCCGCGCTGGAACGTCAGGTAGTCCCATAGCCAGATGAAGGCGACGACGAAGCGGTTGCGCAATCCGATCAGAAAATAAATGTGCACCACGCTCCAGAACAGCCAGCCGATGAATCCGTACAATTGCAGCCAGCCGAATTTTACCACCGCGGCTCGGCGGCCGATGGTCGCCAGTTCGCCCAGCTGCATGTAGCGGAACGGCGCCGGCGCAGGACGGCCTGCGATGCGCGCCGCGATCAGCGTTCCGGCGTAACGCCCCATCTGCTTGGCCGCCGGCGCAACGCCGGGCACCGCATTGCCCTTGGCGTCGGTCACCGTCGCGGTATCGCCGACCACGAAAATTTCCGGATGCCCGGGCACCGACAGATCCGCGTTCACTTTCACCCGTCCGGCGCGATCGGCGTCGGCGCCGAGCCAGGCTGCTGCCGGTGAGGCCGTGACGCCGGCCGCCCAGATCATGGTGCCGGCATCGATACGCCCGCCATCGGTGTCGACGCCGCGCGGGTCGCATTTGGTTACGCGCGTTGAGGTTTTCACCTCGACGCCGCTGCGCGTCAGCGCCGCATCGGCATAGTCCGATTGCTTGGGCGGGAAGGCCGGCAGCACGCGCGGTCCGGCCTCGATGAGCACGATGCGCGCCGAGCGCGGGTCGATGCGGCGGAAGTCGGCGGCCAATGTCTGCCGCGCCACCTCGGCGATGGCCCCCGCCATTTCGACGCCGGTGGCGCCGCCGCCGATGATGACGAAGGTCAGCAGGCGGCGTCGTTCGGTGGCGTCGGTCGTTATCTCGGCCCGTTCGAAAGCGATCAGGATGCTGCGGCGGATGCGTGTGGCGTCCTCGATGCGTTTGAGGCCCGGCGCATACGCCGACCAATCGTCATGGCCGAAATAGGAATGCATCGCGCCTGTCGCGATCACGAGATAGTCGTAAGGGATATCGCCGGCATTGGTGTGCAGCCGTTTTTGCGCCGGATCGATGCCGCGCAATTCCTCCATCAGCACAGTGGCGTTCTTCTGCGTTCGCAGGATATGGCGGATCGGCCAGGCCACGTCCGCCGGCGACAGCGCCGCGGTCGCCACCTGATAGAGCAATGGCTGGAAGCAATGGAAATTCTGCCGGTCGATCACGGTGACGTCGGCCGCCGCGCGCCGCAGCGCCTTGGCGGCGTGCAGCCCGCCGAAGCCGGCGCCGACGATGACCACTCTGGCATTGCGTTCCGTCACGGTTGTTCCTTGTCTGAGCGGAAAGCCCAGTGTCGCCCCGCCGATGGCCGGTTGCCAAGTCTGTGGTGAGCCTTTAGCAATTCCCGCAGCAATTTCCTTGTAAGGACCATGCGTATGGCGACCCACAATCTGCTTCTTCTCCCCGGCGACGGCATCGGCCCCGAAGTGATGGCGCAGGCCAAGCGCGTCATCGAATTTTTCAACCAAAAAGGCCCGGACAAGTTCAAAACCGAGGAAGCGCTCGTCGGCGGCAGTTGCTACGACGTGCACAAGGTCGCCATCACGGACGCGACGATGGAAAAGGCCAAGGCGGCCGACGCCGTGATTTTCGGAGCGGTCGGCGGGCCGAAATGGGATAAGGTGCCCTACGAGGTGCGCCCCGAGGCCGGCCTGCTGCGGCTGCGCAAGGATCTCGATCTTTACGCCAATGTGCGCCCGGCCATCGTCTATCCCGCCCTCGCCGATTCATCCTCGCT
Source organism: Pseudolabrys sp. (assembly GCA_036268675.1). Lineage (GTDB taxonomy): Bacteria > Pseudomonadota > Alphaproteobacteria > Rhizobiales > Xanthobacteraceae > Pseudolabrys. Next base: position 3,011 of record DATATS010000271.1, on the reverse strand, counting down.
CAAGCGCGACGTGGTCGAAGGCCTCGACATCATCATCCTGCGCGAACTGACCGGCGGCGTTTATTTCGGCGAGCCCAAGACCATCACCGATCTCGGCAACGGCCAGAAGCGCGCCATCGACACTCAAGTGTACGACACCTACGAGATCGAGCGCATCGATCGCGTCGCCTTTGAGCTGGCGCGCAAGCGGCGCAACAAGGTCACCTCGATGGAAAAACGCAACGTCATGAAATCGGGCGTGCTGTGGAACGAGGTGACGACGGCATTGCATGCGCGCGAATTCAAGGACGTGCAGCTCGAGCACATGCTGGCCGACGCCGGCGGCATGCAGCTGGTGCGCTGGCCCAAGCAGTTCGACGTCATCGTGACCGATAATTTGTTCGGCGACATGCTGTCCGACATCGCCGCCACCCTGACCGGCTCGCTCGGCATGCTGCCGTCGGCGTCATTGGGCGAAGTCGATCCGAAAACGAAAAAACGCCGCGCGCTCTATGAGCCCGTGCACGGCTCGGCCCCCGACATCGCCGCCAAGGGCGCCGCCAATCCGATTGCCATGATCGCCTCATTCGGCATGGCGCTGCGTTACTCGTTCGATCTCGGCAAGCAGGCGGATCAGATCGACGCCGCAATCGCTGCGACGTTGGCCAAGGGTTTGCGCACCGCCGACATCAAGTCGGAGGGAACGAAAGTCGTTTCGACGGTGGAGATGGGCGACGCGATACTCGCCGAGCTGGAAGCGCCCGCGCAATAATTTATTTGGCGCGTGATCTATCCCGACCTTGCTTCGCCCGCCGAAGCGGGCTTCGCGAAGGTGGGAAACCGGTTCCCACCTTTGGGGATCACGCGCTGGACCCTAGAACGGCAGATAGGGATTGTTGTTGCCCGGCAAGGTGAACGGTCCCGGTAGCGGCGACTGGCTGGTGCCGAACGCGGTGTTATCGAGCACCGAGTTTGCGTGCTGGCTGGGCAGAGACGCGTAATCGGTATCATGCTGCGAGCCCGGCAGCACTTCAGTGCCCGGGTCCAGATAAGAGCGCTTCTGGATGATGATGCGGGTATGCGTCTTGCCGTCTTCGCCACGGCTGGTGAACACCGTGTGCCCGCGCGTGTCATAGACGACGGCGGTCGGCTTCTTTTTCGGCGCTGCAACGGCCGGCATCGCCAACAGGCCGGCAACTCCGACGGCGGAAAGCACGGCAATGGCTACTTTGAAGCGCATAAGTGGTCCTCGGCCAGTGGCCTGTTATTGCAACGCAGTCTAGCGGGCTTCGGGTCCCGGCAATAGGGCATGATCGCGAATATTTGTAGTGAATGGGACCTCGTGATCGCGTTTGCCATCCGTTTTCCTCGGATTCCGGCCGATTCCGAGGCCTAGCGGCCAATGCGCCGCTGCGGGCCGCGCCTGGCCAGCGCCTTCCAGAGCAGGTGATATTTCGGCGTCGCCGCCAAAAGCGGGTCGTGCTGGCCGCAGAAGCTACGGTGCAATTCGGCCCGCGCGAACAAGGCGCCGACTTTGGGTTCGCTGCCGGCGGACAGCAGCGTGAGCCGGTCGAGCGCACAGGCGAGCGTCGAGCGCTGGATCGGCTCGGTCCCGCGGCAGAACCAGCCGGACAGTTGCAGCTGCGGGTCGTCATAGGCGCGCACGAAACCCAGACAGCGGCGCGGGACGCCTTTGGACGTATCGAAAGGGAACACCGCCAGCGCGCCGAATTTCGTCTCCAGCGGTTCGCCGTCATGTTGGATGCCGACCGGACCGAGCGCTGCCGCCGCCGCGTCGAGCGTGCGGTCGGGATCGCCGAAATGCGCGATCTCGCGGCCCGGCCGGTAAATCTCGACGCGCAGATAAGGCCCGGCCGCGTCCGCTTCGCCCAGGCTCAGAACGTCCTTGCGGCCGCTGCCGTCAGCGTTCCGGTAGATCGCATAGTCGGACGGCGCGTTGTTGGCTTCGGGGATGGCGAGCACGAAGGCCGGAAATGGCCGCTCGATCTCGACCCATTCGGAACGATGAACCGGATTGATGATCCTGATCGCCGGCGGCGATTGAAAAACATGCGCGGCCACCATGGACAGCGCGAAAATCCCGCCCAGATAAGCGAGACCGCGCACAAAGGCGGCGTTGAGATCGTCACGCCGGGTATGCAGGGCCGGGTGCATGCGGCAAGAACTCCGCTGACATTGTCTTGCCGGTAGTTCTCGCCTAGAAGCGCTTTGTTTCCGGTTGCCTGCACATGATACCGGGGCAAGAACCGTTTCGGAGCGTTAACAATGGGTTACAAGGTCGCCGTGGTGGGCGCTACCGGCAATGTTGGGCGCGAAATGCTCAACATTCTGGCCGAGCGCAATTTTCCCGCCGATGAGGTGGTCGCGATTGCGTCGCGCAAGAGCATGGGCCAGGAGTGCTCGTTCGGCGACAAGACGCTGAAGGTGAAGGCGCTGGAGAATTTCGATTTTTCCGACGTCGATATTTGCCTGATGTCGGCGGGCGGCAGCGTTTCGAAGGAATGGTCGCCCAGGATTGCGGCGCAGGGCGCGGTGGTAATCGACAACTCGTCGGCTTGGCGCATGGACCCCGACGTGCCGCTGATCGTGCCGGAGGTGAACGCAGACGCACTGTCCGGTTTCACCAAGAAGAATATTATCGCCAATCCGAACTGCTCGACCGCCCAGCTTGTCGTTGCGCTCAAGCCGCTGCACGACAAGGCGAAGATCAAGCGCGTGGTGGTTGCGACCTATCAATCGGTGTCGGGCGCCGGCAAGGAAGCGATGGACGAATTGTTCTCGCAGACCAAGGCGGTGTTCACTTTGGGCGAGATCGAGAACAAGAAGTTTCCCAAGCGCATCGCCTTCAACGTCATCCCGGAAATCGACGCGTTCATGGAGGACGGCTACACCAAGGAAGAGTGGAAGATGGTGGTCGAGACCAAGAAGATTCTCGATCCCAAGATCAAGCTCACCGCCACCTGCGTGCGGGTGCCGGTGTTCGTCGGTCATTCGGAAGCCGTGAATATCGA
>DATATS010000270.1:0-6135 GCA_036268675.1 Pseudolabrys sp. | reverse complement strand
TTTTCAGGCATACCGCGTGAGCTTTTCGCCCTCGAACACGTAAACCACCCCTTGCGCGATATCGAGCAAGGGCGCGGCCGCGGGCTTGGCAATGCCGAGATGCGCGATCAGCCCGCGCGCGGTGCCGCCGTGGGACGTGACCACCGTGTCGCCTTGCAAGCTCTCGTACCAGCCGCGCATGCGCGCCGAGACCATCTCGTAGCTCTCGCCATTCGGCGGTAGGAAGTGCCATTTGTCATGCTCGCGCTGGGCGATGCGGGCGGGATCGCGCTCGTGCAATTGCGCAATCGTAAATCCTTCCCAGTCGCCGAAGGCGATCTCCGCAAGCTGCGGCTCGATTGCGTAGCCGCCGGCCGGCAGGCCGAGCGCTACCCGCATCAACTCCATGGTGGTGCGGGCGCGTCCGAGCGGACTGGAGACAAAATCGAGGCCTGCGGCGCTGACGGCTTCGCGCGCGAACAGGTCGCGCAGGATACCGCCGCAATGAGCGGCCTGCTCACGCCCGCGCGCGTTGAGCGGTATGTCGTGGCGGCCTTGCAGCCGGCCTTCGACGTTCCAGTCGGTCTCGCCATGACGGATGTAATAGACGATTGGAGGCAGCGGATTTACTCGCCCTTGCCGACGTCGATATCGGGCGCGTTGGGGTGCTTCATGCCGACGATATGATAACCGGCGTCGACGTGATGGATTTCGCCGGTGACGCCACTCGACATATCTGACAAGAAATAGACACCCGCCTTGCCGACGTCTTCCAGCGTCACGTTGCGCCGCAGCGGCGTATTGAATTCGTTCCACCGCAGGATATAGCGGAAGTCGCCGATGCCGGAGGCGGCCAATGTCTTGAGCGGGCCGGAGGAGATGGCGTTGACGCGGATATTCTTCTCGCCGAGATCGGCGGCGATATAGCGAACCGAAGATTCGAGCGCGGCCTTGGCGAGACCCATGACATTATAATGCGGCATCCATTTCTCGGAGCCGTAATACGTGAGCGTGAGCATCGACCCGCCATTGGTCATCAGCTTTTCGGCGCGCTGCGCGACCGCGGTAAACGAATAGCAGCTCACCAGCATGGTCCTCGCGAAGTTGGCCTCGGTGGTGTCGACATAGCGTCCATCGAGCTGATCGCGATCGGAAAAAGCGATGGCGTGCAGCACGAAATCGAGCGAGCCCCAGGCCTGCTCGACGGCGGCAAAGGCCGCGTCGATCGTTGCGGGGTCGGTGACGTCGCAATGGCCGACAATCAGGCCATCGACTTCCTCGGCCAGCGGCTCGACCCGCTTCTTGAGCGCATCGCCCTGGTAGGTGAAAGCAAGATGCGCTCCCTGCTCGCGGCAGGCGCGCGCGATGGCCCAGGCGATCGAGCGGTTGTTGGCCACGCCCATGATCAGCCCGCGTTTACCGCGCATCAGACCGACGTTTTCCGGCATCGACTTGACCCGTCCAGCCGGCAGGCACCGGCCATCCCTCGATTGGCACCGGTCTTGTGGCATAGGGTCATGGGGTCAGCAAGCAAAGCGGCCTTGTCGTTCGTGGACTTTGTTAATTCGGATCGAATCCGGGAATATGATTGCGATTCAGGGGTTTCTTTCAATGACCCGCATGCGGAATTAAAGGAGACACCCGTTTGGCGACGTTCCGTCAGAGCGTCGAGGCGACGATCCCGGCTCTGCGCCGCTACGCGCGCGCGCTCACGCGCGATTCCGACATCGCCGACGATCTGGTGCAGGACACGCTGGTGCGGGCGCTGCGCTCCGAGCATCTGTTTTATGGCGGCGACGTGCGCAGCTGGCTGTACACGATCCTGACCAATCTCAACCGCAACCGGCTGCGCTCGCTGTCGCGGCGGCCGGCGCTCTCGCCGCTCGACGACAACGACGCTCCGGATCTGGCGGGACCGGAAGCGGGCGGGCGCGACATCGAACGCGCGCTCGCGACGCTTGTGGAGGATCAGCGCACCGCGTTGCTCTTGGTGGTGCTGGAGGGGCTGAGCTACCGCGAGGTGGCGGAAGTGCAAGGCGTACCGATCGGTACCGTGATGTCGCGTTTGGCGCGCGCACGCGTGCAGATCAAATCCTATCTCGACGGCGAACGCCCCGCGCTGCGCCGTGTGAAATGAATGGCAAGGTGACGATATGACGACAGACAATTCACCCGTGACCGAAGACGAACTGCACGCCTATGTGGACGGCGAATTGCCGGCCGACCGCAAGCAGGCCGTGACCGTCTGGCTCGCCGCGCATCCCGAGCAGGCCGCGTTGATCGCGGCCTGGCAGGCGCAGTCCGAAGCGATCCGCGCGCGCTATGGGGCGGTGGCGCAGGAGCCGGTGCCGGAACGCCTCATGCTCGATCAGGTGCTGCGACAGCAACGCGCCTCGGGCCGCGGGTGGATGGCAATGGCGTCGGCGGCAGCGCTCGTCGCCTTCGTGCTCGGCGGCGGCGCCGGCTGGATCGCGCGCGGCGCGCAGGCCTCGGCGCCCTCGAGTTTCGACACGATCACCGCCGACGCCATCGAGGCCCATAAGCTTTATGTGGTCGAGGTGCGCCATCCGGTCGAGGTTCCGGGATCGGAGCGCGCCCACATGACGCAATGGCTGACCAAGCGGCTCGGCTATCAGCAGCAGATTCCGGACCTGCAATCGATCGGCCTCAAGCTGGTCGGCGGCCGGCTGCTGCCGGGACCGACCGGCGAAGCAGCGGCGCTCTACATGTATGAGGGGCCGAGCGGCGAGCGCTTCACCGTTTATTGCGCGAAGGCCGCGACGCAGGAAACCGCGCTTCGGTTCAAGGCAGAGAAGCGCTTTGCCGCGATCTACTGGGTGGACGATCAGCACGCCTTTGTGGTGAGCGGGCCTGCCGACCGTGAACGGCTCGAGCAGATCACCAAGTCGATCTACGATCAGGTGGACAAGAGCGGCGCGCGGAAGTCGTAGACAGTTCCTGCCCCGGACGCGGTGCAGCGTGAAACGATGCACCGCTGATCCGGCGCCGTTTCATATTCGGAATTTGTGACGATCCCGGTTCTGCAGCGCACCGGGAAAAGCCTACTCCAGATCGCCGCGCGGATCGTACGGCTTCTTGTCGCGCCACGCCTTCATCAGGTCCTTGAATTCGTCGTCGGTTTTCTCCGGCAGCATGATACGCACGGTGGCGAGCAGATCGCCGGAGCCGGTCTTGGACTTGAGGCCCTTGCCCTTGAGGCGAAACGTGCGTCCGGAATTGGTGCCGGCGGGAATTGCCAGGTCGACCGCGCGATCGAGCGTCGGCACGCGCACTTTGCCGCCAAGCGCTGCTTCATAAAGCGTGATCGGAAGATCGATGCGCAAGTCATTGCCGTCCGGAGTGAACAGCGGATGCGGCGCGACATTGACCGTGATGAGCGCGTCGCCCGCGTTGCCGGCCGGGCTTGGCCAGCCCTGACCCTTGAGGCGGATTTGCTGGCCGCTGGTGAGGCCGGCCGGGATTTTCACCTCGACGTCCTTGCCGGTCGGCAGATGCACGCGCGTCTTCGTGCCTTTGGCCGCGTCCGGCAGGCTGATGGTGAGCGCCGCGTGCAGGTCCTGGCCCGCCGCGCTATGGCCTGCGAACTCATCCGGTTCGAATTGCGTGCCGAAGCCGCGCGTGCGGCCGGATCGCGCCGCGCCGCCGAACATGCCGCGCAGCAGATCCTCGAAGCCGCCGGCGCCGGCACCGCCGCCACCCTGGCGCTCGAAGCCGTCGGCGCCATAGCCGAACTGCTCGAAATGAGCGCCGCCGCCGGGATTGAAACCGCGGCCGCCACCGGGCTGCGCGCCGTAACCTTCGAAGCCGCGAAAGCGCGGCTTGCCCTCGGCGTCGATCTCGCCATTGTCAAAGGCCTTGCGCTTCTTGTCGTCGCCGGCAATTTCGTAGGCGGCGTTAAGCTCGGCAAAACGCGTGGCGGCTTTTGGATCGTGCTTGTTGGCGTCGGGATGCAGCTTCTTGGCGAGCCGCCGGTAGGCGCTCTTGATATCGCTCTCGCTCGCACCCTTCGATACCCCCAGAATTTCGTAGGGGTCGCGCATCCGTCATCACTCCTGTGAAAAATCCCCTGCCCGCCGGTAATTCCAGCGACTCGTCCAGTCTCAATGTGGGGTTCAAACGGCCCGGATGCAACGCATCCACGCTCTCGCGAGCTTCGATGCGCGAGCGCGCTTTTACGAGCGCTTCCAGGGCTTGAGCGAGCGCACTTCCCAGCTTCCCGTATCCTGTTTGCAGGCTTCGCCCTGCAACCAGGCCTGGTCGCTGCCCATGACGTAGCTCGCCAGGAAATCCCGGCAGGTTTCGCCGTCCTGGGTATAGGCCGAGGCGATGGGCGTGACCGTGCCGCGCGCGCCGGAGCGCGGGTTCTCCCAAGGCTGGCTGGCGTATTTGTCGTCGCGGTTGAGCACGGCGGACACGGCAGCGCGCGTATAGGCGAGATCGTGGTCGGGCGGCAGATGGCCGGCCTGCGCGATGTCGCCGTGCGTGCCGAGCGAGCCGGTATGGTCGGATTTGTCGGACGAGCCGAACAGACTGTCGAGCTGGTAGGACATGCTGCAACCGCCGCAGGCCAGCGCCAGCATCAGCCCGGCCGCGACGCTTTGCGCGCGCCATAGGCGCGACGGCGCTCTTCCACTATAAAGGCGCCAGCGAAACTTGTGACTATATGCACCGGCCAAGCGAGCGCTCCCAGAGATGTCCGATACGGCCCCGATTGAACACCCAAGCTGGTTAACGAGTGGTGATTTCACCGCCGCGGATGAGCCTTTTCGGCTGTTCGAAGCCTGGCTCAAGGACGCAACCGCCTCGGAACCGCGCGATCCGACCGCCATGACGCTGGCGACCGTGGATGCCGATGGACTGCCCAACGCCCGCATGGTTCTTCTCAAGGGCGTCGATGGCCGCGGATTCGTCTTCTATACGAACATGGACAGCCAAAAGGGGCGGGAATTAGACGAAAACCCGAAAGCGGCGCTGGTATTTCATTGGAAGTCGCTGAACCGGCAAATCCGCCTGCGCGGCGCGATCGAGCGGGTCACGCCGCAGGAAGCCGACGCCTATTTCGCCACCCGCCCCAAGCAGGCGCAGATCGGCGCCTGGGCAAGCAAGCAGTCGCATCCGCTGGAAAGCCGGCTCGCCTTCGAGAAAGCCGTCGCGCTTTACGCCGCGAAATACGCCATCGGCACCGTGCCGCGGCCGCCGAACTGGTCAGGGTATCGCCTCGTGCCGCAGCGAATGGAATTCTGGCACGATCGTCCATTCCGCCTGCATGACCGCGTCGAGTTCGTCCGCGAAACGCCGGACGGGCCGTGGGTCAAGACGCGGCTTTATCCGTAACCCGAACGCCGGCGAAACCATGGCCAATCCGCAAACCAACCAGCCGCGCCGCACGCTGCTTCTCACGGGAGCAAGCCGCGGCATCGGGCACGCGACCGTCATACGTTTCGCGGCCGCCGGCTGGCGTGTCATCACCTGTTCGCGCCATCCGTTCCCGGAAAATTGTCCGTGGGACGCGGGGCCGGAGGATCACATCCAGGTCGATCTCGCCGACGAGGGCAAGACGCTCGCGGCCATCGAGGAGATCAAGCGGCGGCTCGACGGCCACGAGTTGCACGCTCTCGTCAACAACGCCGCGATCTCACCCAAGGCCGAGGGCGGCAAGCGGCTCGGCTCGTTCGACACCTCCATCGAAGTGTGGCGGCATGTGTTCCGGGTGAATTTCTTTGCGCCCATCATGCTGGCGCGCGGCCTGGTCGACGAACTGAAAGCCGCCAAGGGCTCGGTGGTGAATGTCACTTCGATCGCAGGCTCGCGCGTGCATCCCTTCGCGGGCGCGGCCTACGCGACGTCGAAAGCAGCCCTTGCTTCGCTCACCCGCGAGATGGCGAGCGACTTCGGCAGCATCGGCATCCGCGTCAATTCCATTGCGCCGGGAGAGATCGACACGGCGATTTTATCGCCGGGCACGGAAAAGATTGTCGAGCAGATCCCGCTGCATCGTTTGGGCACGCCCGACGAAGTGGCGAAAATCATCTATGTGCTGTGCACCGACACGAGTTCTTACGTGAACGGCGCGGAAATCCACATCAACGGCGGCCAGCACGTCTAGGCGTGCGCGCCGGGCTTGCCCGGTTCGCA
>DATATS010000269.1:0-29767 GCA_036268675.1 Pseudolabrys sp. | reverse complement strand
AAGTTGGATTACCCCGATCTGCCGGCCGAGGGGTACATCTGCGACGCCGATCTCGATCATTTCCGCTCGCGCTACGTCGCCGATCTGCTTGGCGAGGAACGCGGCGAACTCACCAAGCTTGAGAAAGAGGTGGTTCAAAGTCTCGCCGATCACGAGGTGCTGGCGGCCAACATTGAAACTGAATTCGCCGGCCACCGCACTTTGGGCGAACGCCTATCCGACCAGCTTGCTTCGTTCGGCGGCAGCTGGACCTTCATCGTCATTTTCTTTGCCGTGCTGATCGTATGGATGGCATTCAATGTCTGGGCCGCCACGCGCAACGTGTTCGATCCCTATCCCTTCATCCTGCTCAATCTGGTGCTGTCGTGCCTGGCTGCGATCCAGGCGCCGATCATCATGATGAGCCAGAACCGGCAGGAGGCGAAGGACCGGCTGCGGTCCGAAAACGATTACCGCGTCAACCTGAAAGCCGAACTGGAAATCAGGCACCTGCATGAGAAGATCGATCACATCCTCACGCGTCAATGGGAGCGGTTAGCGGAAATCCAGCAAATCCAGCTCGAGATGCTGCAGCCGCCATCGCCGCGCAAGCGCTGACCGATATGCCGCGGCTTCCAGTATTGGAGCCTCGACCGCCCGTTCAGCACCGCTCAAATTGCGCTGGACTCGAAGGGGAACGTCTGCTGGTATAATGTATACACAGTCCTCAACCGGGCCCGCCGCAAGTGGCGGCGTATTGCTGCAATACAGCAAACTCGATAAGCCACATTTGGCCGCGATCGGCGGCATTTTCAGTCGAGAGTTCTCTCATCATGGCGCGTAGAAAAATTGCGTTGATCGGCGCCGGCCAGATCGGCGGCACGCTCGCTCACCTTATCGGCCTCAAACAACTCGGTGACGTCGTGATGTTCGACGTCATGGAAGGCATCCCGCAAGGCAAGGCTCTCGATCTTGCCGAGTCCTCACCGGTCAACGATTTCGATGCCAAATTCGTCGGCGCCAACAGCTACGACGCCATCGCCGACGCCGACGTCTGCATCGTCACCGCTGGCGTGCCGCGCAAGCCGGGCATGAGCCGCGATGATCTGCTCGATATCAATCTGAAGGTGATGGAGCAGGTCGGCTCCGGCATCAAGAAATACGCGCCCAATGCCTTCGTGATCTGCATCACCAACCCGCTCGACGCGATGGTGTGGGCGCTGCAAAAATGCTGCGGCCTGCCTCAGCAGAAAGTCGTCGGCATGGCCGGCGTGCTCGACTCGGCGCGCTTCCGTTATTTTCTCGCCGACGAATTCAATGTGTCGGTGGAAGACGTCACGGCGTTCGTGCTCGGCGGCCACGGCGACAGCATGGTGCCGTTGATCCGCTACTCGACCGTCGCCGGCATTCCCGTTCCCGATCTCGTCAAGATGGGCTGGACCACGCAAGCGCGCGTCGATGAGATCGTGAAGCGCACCGCCAATGGCGGCGCCGAGATCGTCAATCTGCTCAAGACCGGCTCGGCGTTCTATGCGCCGGCTGCCTCCGCCATCGCAATGGCAGAGAGCTATCTGCTCGACAAGAAGCGCGTGTTGCCTTGCGCGGCGTGGCTCAACGGCGAATACGGCATCAAGGACCTCTACGTCGGCGTGCCGGTGGTGATCGGCGCCAAGGGCGTCGAGCGCATCGTTGAAATCGATCTCGGCGGCGCCGAGCGCGACATGTTCCAGAAATCGGCCGCCACGGTGCAAGGTCTGGTCGAGGCCTGCAAGAAGATCGCGCCGAATCTCGGGTAGCTGAACGTCATGTGCCGGACGCGGCGCACCGCGCTGCGCCTGGAAAAGTCCAGGGAAGCGATATGAACATCCACGAATACCAGGCGAAGGCTGTGTTGCGCGATTTCGGCGTGCCGGTGCCGCGCGGCATACCGGCATTTTCCGTCGACGAAGCGGTGAAGGGCGCCAACGAACTGGGTGGCCCGGTCTGGGTGGTCAAGGCGCAAATTCACGCCGGCGGGCGCGGCAAGGCCGGCGGCGTCAAGGTGGTGAAGTCCATCGACGACGTGAAAAAAGAATCCGCGCGAATTCTCGGCTCGACTTTGGTCACGCATCAGACCGGACCGCACGGCAAAAAGGTCAACCGGCTTTATATCGAGGAAGGCTCGGCGATCGATCGCGAATTTTATCTCTCCGCCCTCATCGACCGCGAGACCTCGCGCGTTGCCTTTGTGGTTTCCACCGAAGGCGGCATGGACATCGAGGAAGTCGCGCACAAGACGCCGGAAAAGATCGCGACTATTTCGGTCGATCCGGTCACCAATATCTGCCCGCACCATGTGCGTAGAATCTCGAAATTGCTTGGTCTCGACGTCGATCTGCAAAAGCAGATGAGCCCGCTGCTCACCAATCTCTACAAAGCCTTTATCGACACCGACATGACCATGCTGGAGATCAATCCGCTGGTGGTGACCAAAGATAAGAAGCTCATTTGTCTCGACGCCAAAGTCGATTTCGACGGTAACGCCCTGTTCCTTCATCCCAAGATCGCGGCCTTGCGTGATGAAACCGAGGAGGACGCCAAGGAAATCGAAGCGTCGAAATATGATCTCAATTATATCGCGCTCGATGGCGCTATCGGCTGCATGGTGAACGGCGCAGGCTTGGCGATGGCCAGCATGGATATCATCAAGCTTTACGGCTCGGCTCCGGCGAACTTCCTTGATGTCGGCGGTTCGGCCACCAAGGAAAAAGTGACGGCGGCGTTCAAGATCATCACCTCCGACCCCAACGTGAAGGGCATTTTGGTCAACATCTTCGGTGGCATCATGAAGTGCGATGTTATCGCCGAAGGCGTCGTCGCCGCGGTCAAGGAAGTGGGCTTGAAGGTGCCGCTGGTCGTTCGGCTTGAAGGTACCAATGTCGAACTCGGCAAGAAGATCATTGCCGAGTCGAAACTCAATGTGGTGTCCGCCGACGATCTCGATGACGCCGCGCAAAAAATTGTCAAAGCCGTGAAGGAGGCTGCGTAATGGCCATCCTCATCGACAAGAACACCAAGGTCATCTGCCAGGGCTTCACCGGCAAAAACGGCACGTTCCATTCGGAGCAGGCTGTCGCCTATGGCACCAAAATGGTTGGCGGTGTGTCACCCGGCAAAGGCGGCTCGACCCATATCAATCTGCCGGTATTCGACACTGTCGCCGAGGCGAAGGAAAAAACCGGCGCGACGGCAAGCGTGATCTATGTGCCACCGGCAGGCGCCGCCGACGCCATCGCTGAAGCCATCGAGGCTGAGATTGAGCTGGTCGTCTGTATCACCGAAGGCATTCCAGTGAGCCACATGGTCAAGGTCAAACGCTCGCTGTGCGGCTCGAAAACTCGGCTGATCGGTCCGAATTGCCCGGGCGTGATGACCGCGGGCGAATGCAAAATCGGCATTATGCCGGGCAATATCTTCAAGGCCGGCAAAGTAGGCATCGTGTCGCGCTCCGGCACGCTTACTTATGAGGCTGTGTTCCAGACCAGCCGCGAGGGGTTGGGCCAGACCACCGCGGTCGGCATCGGTGGCGACCCGGTCAAAGGCACCGAATTCATCGACATGCTGGAAATGTTCCTGGGCGATCCGAAGACCGAGTCCATCGTGATGATTGGCGAAATCGGTGGATCGGCCGAGGAAGACGCCGCGCAATTTCTCAAAGACGAGGCCAAGCGCGGCCGCAAGAAGCCGATGGTCGGCTTCATTGCCGGCCGCACGGCCCCCCCCGGACGCCGCATGGGCCACGCCGGTGCCATCATTTCCGGGGGCAAAGGCGATGCCGAGTCTAAAATTGCAGCAATGGAATCGGCGGGAATCAAGGTATCACCGTCCCCCGCCCGAATTGGCAAGACGCTGGTAGAAGTGCTGAAATCCTGATTCAGTCCTTAGGTCTTTCGTAGACTTACAGACGTCATAAATAGAGTTAAAACAGCGAAACGCCGGGCGGTAGCGGGCTCACGGGCTTCGCTGTCGTAGCCGTGGGGAATTTAGCCCCACAAGGACCGAAACAGTCATGTCTCGCCAGGATGCCAATGCCGCCTTCGCCCGCACCTCATTCCTCTACGGCGGTAACGCCGCCTATATTGAAGACCTCTACGCCAAATACGAGGCCGACCCGTCCGCCGTCGATGCCGAATGGCAGGCGTTTTTCCAGAGCCTGAACGACGAGAAAGCGGACGTCGCCAAGAGCGCCCGCGGCGCTTCCTGGAAGAAGCCGAACTGGCCGCTACTGGCCGGCGGCGAACTCACCGCCGCGTTCGATGGCAATTGGCATGAGGTCGAGAAGGGCCTCGGGGAAAAGATAAAATCCAAGGCGCAAGCCAAGGGCGTCGAAACTTCGCCAGCTGGTGTCCAGCAGGCCACGCGCGATTCCATCCACGCCCTGATGCTCATTCGCGCTTACCGCATCCGTGGTCATTTCCACGCCAAGCTCGATCCGCTCGGTCTCGAACCTGAGAAAAGCGAAGAGGAGCTAGAGCCCAGTTCATACGGCTTCAAGGAAGCCGATCTCGACCGCAAGATTTTTCTCGACAAGGTGCTTGGTCTTGAATTCGCGTCCATGCGCGAGATCGTTGCAATCCTGCGCCGCACCTACTGCCAGACATTGGGTGTGGAGTTCATGCACATCTCCAATGCGGCGCAGAAGGGCTGGATCCAGGAGCGCATCGAAGGCCGCGACAAGGAGATCAGCTTCACCAAAGAGGGCAAGCGCGCCATTCTCAACAAGCTGGTCGAGTCCGAGGGCTTCGAGAAATTCCTCGATGTCAAATATACCGGTACCAAGCGCTTCGGCCTCGACGGCGCCGAATCGCTGATCCCGGCGCTCGAACAGATCATCAAGCGGGGCGGCAATCTCGGCGTGCAGGAAATCGTGCTCGGCATGCCGCATCGCGGCCGGCTGAACGTGTTGACGCAAGTGATGGGCAAGCCGCACCGCGCGCTGTTCCACGAATTCAAGGGCGGCTCGTCGACGCCGGACGAAACCGAAGGCTCGGGCGACGTCAAATATCATTTGGGCGCGTCGTCCGATCGCGAGTTCGACGGCAACCAAGTGCACCTGTCGCTCACCGCTAATCCGTCACATCTGGAAATTGTCGATCCGGTCACGCTCGGCAAGGTGCGCGCCAAGCAGGACCAGCATGGCGCAACGCCCGACGAACGCAGCATGGTGATGCCGCTGCTGATGCACGGCGACGCAGCGTTTGCCGGGCAGGGCGTGGTGGCGGAGTGCTTTGGCCTTTCGGACCTGAAGGGCTATCGCACCGGCGGCTCGGTGCATTTCATCGTCAACAACCAGATCGGTTTCACCACCAATCCGCGCTACTCACGCTCGTCGCCCTATCCATCCGACGTCGCCAAGATGATCGAGGCGCTGATTTTCCACGTCAACGGCGACGATCCGGAAGCGGTCGTCTACGCGGCAAAGGTAGCGACCGAATACCGGATGAAATTCCAGCGGCCGGTGGTCATCGACATGTTCTGCTACCGGCGCTTCGGCCACAACGAAGGCGACGAGCCGGCGTTTACCCAGCCGCTGATGTACAAGAAAATCCGCGCGCATCCGACCACGCTGGAAATCTACAGCAAGCGGTTGATCGAGGAAAACGTGATCACCGAAGGCGAAGTGGACAAGATGAAGGCCGACTGGCGTGCGCGGCTCGAAACTGAATTCGAGGCGGGCGCCGGCTACAAGCCGAACAAGGCCGACTGGCTCGACGGCCGCTGGTCGGGGCTGAAGGCAGCGCACGAAGTCGACGACCCGCGCCGCGGCAATACCGGCATCGATGCGGGCGTGCTGCGCGACTTCGGCAAGAAGATCACGACAGTGCCCGAGGGGTTCCACGTCCACCGCACCATCCAGCGCTTTCTCGATCATCGCGCGAAGGCGATCGAGAGCGGACAGGACATCGACTGGGCGACGGCCGAGGCGCTTGCGTTTTGCGGGCTGCTCAAGGAAGGCCACCGCGTCCGCCTGTCCGGGCAGGATTCCGAGCGCGGGACCTTCTCGCAACGCCATTCCGTGCTGTTCGATCAGGAAACCGAGGCGCGCTACACGCCATTCAATCATGTGGCCGCTCCGCAAGGCCGCTACGAAGTGCTCAATTCAATGCTCTCGGAGGAGGCGGTGCTCGGCTTCGAATACGGCTATTCCACCGCCGAGCCGAACGCGCTTACGCTGTGGGAGGCGCAGTTCGGCGACTTCGCCAATGGCGCCCAGGTCGTGTTCGATCAGTTCATCTCGTCGGGCGAGCGCAAATGGTTGCGCATGTCGGGCCTCGTGTGCCTGCTGCCGCACGGTTACGAAGGCCAGGGGCCGGAACATTCGAGCGCGCGGCTCGAGCGCTTTTTGCAACTCTGCGCCGAAGACAATATGCAGGTGGCCAACTGCACCACGCCGGCGAATTATTTCCACATCCTGCGCCGCCAGCTCAAACGCGAAATCAGGAAGCCGTTGATCCTGATGACGCCGAAGAGCCTGCTGCGTCACAAGCGTGCGGTGTCGCGTCTCGACGAAATGGCGAATGGTACGTCCTTTCACCGGCTGCTGTGGGATGACGCGCAGTCGCTGCCCGACCAGCCGATCAAGCTTGTGCCGGACGACAAGATCCGCCGCGTCATCATGTGCTCGGGCAAGGTCTATTTCGATCTCTATGAGGAGCGCGAGAAGCGCGGTATCGACGATATCTATCTGCTGCGCATCGAGCAGCTTTATCCGTTCCCGTCGAAGGCGCTGGTGACCGAACTCTCGCGCTTCAAGCAGGCCGAGATGGTGTGGTGCCAGGAAGAGCCGCGCAATCAGGGCGCATGGTTCTTTGTCGACGTGTTCCTGCAATGGGTTTTGAACCAGATCGGCGCCAAGCACCGCAGCATGCGTTATGCCGGGCGTCCGGCGTCCGCTTCAACGGCGGTCGGGCAGATGTCAAAGCATCTCGCGCAGCTTAAGCAATTCATCGACGAGGCGTTGGGGTAAGGCGAACGATCATGACCGACATCCGCGTGCCTACCCTCGGCGAGTCGATTAGCGAAGCGACCGTCGGCAAATGGTTCAAGCGGCCGGGCGACACGGTCGCCGTCGACGAGCCGTTGGTCGAACTGGAAACCGACAAGGTCACGCTCGAGGTTCCGGCGCCGGCCGCCGGCGTCCTATCCGACATCGCGGCCAAGGACGGTGCCACCGTCGCGGTCGGCGCGCTGCTCGGCCAGATCAAGGATGGTGCAGGCGCGGCCTCAACCAAACCCGCCACCGCCACCAAGCCGGCGGCGAGCGCGACCGGTGCGCCCGACGAGAAATCATCCAAGACCAAGCCGATCGGCGCCGGGCCGGAAGTGCCGCAGCCGCGCGAAATGCCTGCCGCCACGGGAACGGCGATGCCGCCACCACCGTCGGTGCGCAAACTGGCGGCCGAAAGCGGCGTCGATGCAGGGAAGGTGGCAGGCTCCGGCATGCACGGTCAGGTCACCAAAGGCGACATGCTGGCGGCGATCGAGCGGGCCGCGGCCCAGCCGACGCCGGTGTCGGCGCCGGCGCAGATGCGGGCGCCGTCCCCCGCCGACGATGCCGCGCTCGAAGAGCGCGTGCACATGACGCGGCTGCGCCAGACTATCGCGCGCCGCCTGAAGGACGCGCAGAACACCGCCGCCATGCTCACGACCTTCAACGAGGTCGACATGGGTGCGGTGATGGCGCTGCGTACGCAATACAAGGAGCTGTTCGAGAAGAAGCACGGCGTCAAATTGGGATTCATGGGCTTCTTCGTGCGCGCCTGCATCCAAGGCTTGAAGGAAATCCCCGCCGTCAATGCCGAAATCGACGGCACGGACTTGGTTTACAAGAATTATTACCACATCGGCGTGGCGGTCGG
Organism: Pseudolabrys sp.; assembly: GCA_036268675.1. Classification (GTDB taxonomy): domain Bacteria; phylum Pseudomonadota; class Alphaproteobacteria; order Rhizobiales; family Xanthobacteraceae; genus Pseudolabrys. The sequence goes on along the minus strand of DATATS010000269.1, from coordinate 21,890 downwards.
CACCGAGAAGGGTCTGGTCGTGCCCGTGGTGCGCGATGCCGACGCGATGTCACTCGCGACAATCGAGAAAACAATCTCCGATCTCGGCAAACGCGCGCGCGATGGACAGCTCAAGATCGACGAGATGCAGGGTGGTACCTTCACGATCTCCAATGGCGGTGTTTACGGCTCGCTGATGTCGACGCCGATCCTCAATGCGCCGCAGTCCGGCATTCTCGGCATGCACAAGATCCAGGAGCGGCCGATGGTCATCGGGGGCAAGATCGAGGCGCGGCCGATGATGTATCTGGCGCTCTCCTACGACCACCGCATTGTCGATGGCCGCGAAGCGGTAACTTTCCTGGTGCGGGTGAAGGAATGCCTGGAGGATCCGGCACGGCTGGTGCTGGATTTGTAAGCGTATGCCCTACGATCTCATCGTCATCGGCACCGGCCCCGGAGGCTATGTCTGTGCTATCCGCGCGGCGCAGCTTGGCCTGAAAACGGCAGTCGTCGAAAAGGAAAAAACTTTCGGCGGCACGTGTCTGAACATCGGCTGCATTCCGTCGAAGGCGCTGCTGTACGCCTCCGAACTGTTCGAGGAGGCCGGTCACTCATTCTCCAGAATGGGCATCGGCGTGCCGGCGCCCAAGCTCGATCTCAAAGCGATGATGGCGTTCAAGGACCATGGCGTCGACGGCAACGTGAAGGGCGTCGAGTTCCTGCTCAAGAAAAACAAGATCGACACCTTCCGTGGGCAAGGGCGCATCGCCGCGCCAGGCAAGGTCGAGGTCAGAGGCGCTGACGGCAAGACGCAAACGCTCGACACCAAATCAATCGTCATCGCCACCGGTTCGGATGTGGCGCGGCTCAAGGGCATTGAGATCGACGAGAAACGCATCGTCTCGTCCACCGGCGCGCTCGTGCTGCCGGACGTGCCGAAGCATTTGCTCGTTGTTGGCGCTGGCGTCATCGGTCTCGAACTGGGATCGGTGTGGCGCAGACTTGGCGCGCAGGTGACGGTGGTGGAATTTCTCGACGGCGTGCTGCCCGGCATGGACGGTGAAGTGCGCCGGCAGGCGCAGCGGCTTTTCGAGAAACAAGGAATGTCGTTCAAGCTGTCGTCGAAAGTCACCGCGGTTGATGCGTCCGGCAAGCGGCTCAAGGCGACGATCGAGCCGGCCAAAGGCGGGACTGCGGAAACGATCGAGGCCGACGTGGTGCTGGTCGCTATTGGTCGCGTGCCTTACACCGAAGGGCTTGGACTGAAAGAGATCGGCGTCAAGCTCGACGAGCGTGGCCGCGTTGGTACCGACCATTACTATGCGACCAGCGTGCCGGGCGTCTGGGCGATCGGCGACGTGGTCGCGGGCCCCATGCTTGCGCACAAGGCGGAGGATGAAGGCGTCGCGGTTGCTGAAATCCTGGCCGGCCAGGCCGGCCATGTGAACTACGACGCCGTTCCGAACGTCGTCTATACGTTTCCGGAAATTGCCACCGTCGGCAAGAGCGAAGAGGACCTCAAGTCCGCCGGCGTCGCCTACAATGTCGGCAAGTTTCCCTTCACTGCCAATGGCCGCGCCAAGGTCAACATGACCACCGACGGCTTCGTCAAAATCCTTGCCGACGCCAAGACCGATCGCGTGCTCGGCGTCCATCTCATCTGCGCCGACGCCGGCAATATGATCGCCGAAGCCGTTATCGCCATGGAGTTCGGCGCCTCGGCAGAAGATATCGCGCGCACCTGCCACGCCCATCCGACGCTGCCGGAGGCGGTCAAGGAAGCGGCCATGGCGGTGGCCAAGCGCGCCATCCATATGTAGCGGGAGGGTGAGGGGATAGCGCCGCCTTAATTGCGGCGGCAACCGATCCTAGATCATCGCCATGCGCCGCTGGCTCCGCCCAATCTGGGTTTTTCTCGCCCTGCTGTTTCTGCTGGAAGCGTGGCTGTGGGATCACCTCGAGCCGCTGGTTGCGCGTCTCATCAATCTCGTTCCCTGGGGCCGGCTCAAGGTTCGTCTGGCGCGACTGATCGAATCTCTGCCGCCTTGGGCCACGCTGTTCGTCTTTGTGATTCCGTTTATTCTGCTTCTGCCGCTTAAATTTCTGGAAGTCTATTTTCTGGCCAAACACAACTGGCTCGGCGCGATCGGCGTCATCGTTTTGGTCAAGCTGCTCGGGCTCGGAGTCACCGCCTTCGTTTTCGACGTCACGCGCGGCAAGCTTTTGCAAATGGCGTGGTTCAGGCGGATGTACGACTGGCTGCTGTGGGCCCGCGACTGGGCGCACGAAATCACCGAACCGATTCGCGGCCGCGCGCGGCAATTGGCCTGGCTGCTCAAGCCGCAGCGCGCAGGAAAGTTCGTCCGCCGGCTGATGCGCCTTCGCCGCCGCGCCTATCGCAGCCGGCCGGCCTGATCGGCTTCCTAGAAGAGATGCACCGCGTGCGGCGCCCAAAAGCCGATCGCGGTAAAGGCGACACCCACAATGCCAAGCAGTCCGGAAAAGAATCCGAGCGCGATCATGCCGGTGATGACTTCCGCCGAGGCGAGCACGATTCCGATTTGAAACAGGGCGGAGGCCAACTCGTAATGGTGATAGCGCGCCATGGCCAATTCGCGCTTTTCCTCGGAGTTTTTGGCCTGCTCAGCGATTTGCTTGCGGCCTTCCTTGCCCGCCGGATCGTCGTCGTAGCGCGTGGCGGTTTTCTTCCAGCCGTCCACGGTCTTCATGAGCCGTGCCTTCTCGGCCGGGTCGGCTGCGCGATCGGCCTCGACCTGCATCTGCTCGGCCGCCGTACGGAATATGGTCCCGCGGATATGCTTGGCCTGGTAGAACGCCCACAGGTCGTTGGTGGCGACATTGTGGGTAATAGCGGCGGTCTGCGCGCTTTTTCCGAGCGTTTCGGAAAACGCCAGGAACAGCGCCAGAATCGAAATCAGCAGCGCTATTTTCTTGTTGGAATGCGAAGCATGTTCGGCGTGCTCGGCGTGTTCCATGTTCTCGTGTGCGCTCATCGCCCCTCCCGATCGGCAAATTGCCGCGGCGACGATGATAGCAAAGCAGACCGCACCGCAAGGGGGTGTCAGGCCCTCGGATGGGCGGTGTTATAAACCTGCAATAATCGCTCGGCGTCGACCGCGGTGTAAATTTGCGTAGTCGACAGCGAGGTATGGCCGAGCAATTCCTGGATCGCGCGCAGGTCGCCGCCGCGCGCCAGAAGATGCGTGGCAAATGAATGGCGCAGCGCATGCGGCGTCGCGGTGTCGGGTAGACCGAGCGCGCCCCGCAGTCGCGCCATTGTTAGTTGCACGATGCGCGGCGACAGCGGACCGCCGCGGCTGCCGATGAACAGCGGTCCGTCGCCCGGCAGGTCGACCGGGCAGGCCGCAATATAGTCCGAAATCGACCGGCTGACCTGCGGCAGCATTGGCACCATACGCGCTTTGTTGCCCTTGCCGATGACGGTGATCGCGTCGCGCGTCGGGTCGAATTCCTTGCGCTTGAGACCGAGCGCTTCGGCGATGCGCAGGCCGGCGCCGTAAAGCAGCGCCAGCACCGCCGAGTCGCGGGCAATGATCCAGGGATCGCGCGCCTCGCCGGCGCGCAAATCGGCATCGGCGATGCGTTTGGCGGTGACGACCGTCAACGGCTTGGGCAACGGCCTTGAGAGCTTGGGCGCGCGGATCGCCGCCAGCGCGCCGACCTTGCCTTTGCCCTTACGCTCCAGAAACCGGGCGAATGAACGCGTACCTGCCAGCGTGCGCATCAACGTGCGATTGCCGGCGCCGTCGCTGCGCCGCGCCGCCAGAAACGCGCGCACGTCGGCGGGCGTCAACTTGGCCAGCGCTTTCAGCGATGGCGGACCGCCCAGATGATCGGACAGAAAAGCGAGGAACTGGGATGCGTCGCGCCGGTAGGCCTCCAGCGTGTTGGCCGACATGCGCCGTTCGGCGCCAAGATGGCCGAGCCAACGCTCGATCTCGGCACTTACGTCGGGGGCGGTGACGAGATCGCTCATGATGCCTAGATTGGCATTGCTTCCTTCACCCTTCCTTAAGCGCCCGGAATCGGCCAGACCACATTCATGGCTACACGCTTTGTCGATGTCCTTGTGCCGGTGGCGCTCGACCAGACCTATTCCTATCGGGTGCCGGCGGGGCTTTCGCTCGCGCCGGGCGACCTCGTCACGGTGCAGCTTGGGCCGCGCGAGGCGACCGGCGTTGTATGGGCCGATGACGCCAAGCCGAGCCCGCGCCTGCACAATCGGATGAAGGATGTTGCCGAAAAACTCGACATTCCGCCGCTCAGAAACGAACTGCGCACATTCGTGGACTGGGTTGCCGATTACACGCTCTCCGCGCGCGGCATGGTGCTGCGCATGGCGCTGCGCATGGGCGAGCACCTCGGTCCCGAGCGCGAGCGCATTGGCGTGCGGTTGGCGGGACCGCCGCCGCAACGAATGACGCCGGCGCGCGCACGCGCACTTGCATTGTTTTCCGACGGCTTCACGCGCGCCAAGGGCGATGCCGCGCGCGAGGCCGGCGTCTCGGCCGGCGTAATCGATGGGTTGATCGACGAGGGCACGCTGGCGACCGTCGTGCTGCCGGGCGAAAGGGCCGCCGAGGCGCCCGATCCGGATTTCCGCCAGCCCGATTTCGTGCTGACGCAATTGGCCGCCGCCGACGCGTTGCGCACTTTCGTCGAGCAGGGCGGCGCCACGGTGACTTTGCTCGACGGTGTTACCGGGTCCGGCAAGACGGAAGTCTATTTCGAGGCGGTGGCTGAGAATATCCGTAAAGGTCGCCAGACCTTGATCCTGATGCCGGAGATCGCGCTCACCGCGCAATCGCTCGATCGCTTCACCGAACGATTCGGCACGCGGCCGGCGGAATGGCATTCGCAGGTTTCCCCGCGCAAGCGCGCGCGTACCTGGGGTGCGGTCGCGGCGAACGAGGTATCGGTGGTCGTCGGCGCGCGCTCGGCGCTGTTTCTTCCCTATGCCAATCTCGGTCTTATCATCGTCGATGAGGAACACGATCCCGCCTACAAACAGGAGGATGGCGCGCGTTACCACGCACGCGACATGGCGGTGGTGCGCGGGCGAGTGGCGAAAATCCCGGTGGTGCTGGCCTCAGCGACGCCATCGGTCGAATCGGAAGTCAATGCGCGGCGCGGACGCTACAAGCGCATTCATCTGCCCGAGCGTTTCGGCGGTCAGCATATGCCGATCATCGAGGCGATCGACATGCGGCACGAAGGTCCGCCGCGCGGCAAGTTCATTTCGCCGCGGCTGGCCGAATCCGTGAAAATCTCGCTTGAGCGCGGCGAGCAGGCGCTGCTGTTTCTCAATCGCCGCGGCTACGCGCCGCTTACGCTTTGCCGCGCCTGCGGTTTCCGCCTGCAATGTCCGAATTGCGACGCCTGGCTGGTCGATCACCGCTTCCGGAAACGTCTCGTCTGCCACCATTGCGGCTTCTCCACGCCGCCACCGGCTGAATGCCCGAATTGCCATGCCACCGAAAGCTTCGCGGCCATCGGCCCTGGCGTCGAACGGCTGGAGCATGAAGCGGCCGAGCTTTTTCCGGGCGCGCGCATCCTGGTGCTCTCAAGCGATCTGGTGGAATCGATGGAGCGTTTGCGCGCGGAGCTCGACGACGTGGCGCAGGGGCGCTTCGATATTGTCGTCGGCACGCAACTCGTCGCTAAGGGACATCATTTCCCTAAACTCAATCTGGTCGGCATCGTCGACGCCGATCTGGGGCTCGGCAACGGCGATCCGCGCGCCGCCGAGCGTACGTTCCAATTGCTGCATCAGGTGGTCGGCCGCGCGGGGCGCGAGGAAGGCCGCGGCGTCGGCCTGTTGCAGACGCACCAACCCGAGCATCCGGTCATGAAGGCTTTGATCTCGGGCGACCGCGACGCGTTCTATACGAGCGAAATCGAATTGCGCGAACGCACGCATTATCCGCCGTTCGGGCGGCTTGCCAGCCTCGTTGTCACCGCCAATGAGCGGCATGCCGCTGAATCGTACGGCCGCGCGCTGGCGGCTGGCGCGCCGAAAGACGAAAACGTGCGCGTTCTGGGTCCAGCGGAAGCGCCGATCGCGGTGGTGCGCGGGCGGCATCGTTTCCGCCTGCTGGTGAAAGCGCCGCGCAATTTCGACCTGTCCGCCTATTTGCGCGATTGGCTCGGCAAGGCCGCAAAACCGCGCGGCAATGTGCGGCTGGATGTTGACGTTGACCCGATGAGTTTTCTGTAAAATCTATTCCGGCAATTCGTCATGCTTCACGTTCGGCTGCAACAACACGCTGGCGGCGGCCGCGAAAATGCAAGCAAATCCGATCGCGTCATAAAGGCTTGGCCGCTCGCCCACCAGCCAAGCCGAGCCGATGACGCCAACCACCGGCACCAGCAGCGAGCCAAGCGAAGCCGTGGTGGTCGGCAGCCGCTCCACCACGACAAACCAAAGGAAATAGGCGAGCCCCATGCCGATGAAGCCGTTGTAGCCAATCCACGCCAGCACATGCGCCGGCAGTGGCCACAGATGCGGGACGCCCTCGAAAATCAGCATGCCGGCCACTAGCATCAGCCAACCGAACAGCAGTTGCCACGCCGCCGAGGTCAAAGTCGCGGTGCGAATTTTCGCCCATTTGAGATAGACCGTGCCGGCGGCCCAGCTCCAAGCGCAGACGAGCGCGATCAATGCGCCGAGTGGAAACCCGTTGCGCGCCAGCGGCCAGATCAGGATCGCCAATCCCGCCGCGCACAAAGCGAGCGCGCCGAGCTTGACCGCGTTGAGCTTCTCCTTGAGCACGAAATGCGCCAGGAGCGCCGACCAGATCGGCATGGAATAGGCGATGACAATGGCGCGCGAGGTGGTGCCGTAGACCTGGGCGTAGGCGGAGCCGACGCTGAAAACGGCCACGTTGAAAAATCCAGCAATCAGGATCTTGCCGCGCTCGCCGCGCGGCACGGTGAGGCTAATGCCGGCGATGGCCGCGGCGGTGAACAGCGTTAGATCGCCAATGCCGATACCGAGCGCGCGCATGGTCCATGGCGGCAGCGCTTCCAGGATGAAGCGCGCGGCGACCCAATTGAATCCCCAGCCCACGCCCATCGCGACCACCAGCAGTTTGGCGGTGGCCGCCGCATCATGGCGTTTTCCGCTCGTCATTCCGGCATCTCGGCAAGCCGCGCGTTCGGCTGCAGCAGCACGCATGCGGCGGCGGCGAAGATCATCGTGAAGCCGGCGATGTCCGGCGCGGTCAACCGCTCGCCGAGGATAAAAGCCGACGCGCTCACGCCGATGACCGGCACCAGCAGCGAACCGAGCGATGCGGTAATCGTCGGCAACCGCCCGATAATGGTCCACCAGAGGAAATGCGCCAGCCCGACGCCGAACAAGCCAACATAGAGAACGCTCAGCACGGTCTCGCGCTGGAGTGGCCAGAACCGCGGTGCGCCTTCGAAGACGAAAGTGCCGGCGGCAATGAACAGAAAACCGAACAGCAATTGCCAGGCAGCGTTCGCCAGCGGTTCGATCGTAACCCGCGCCCATTTGATATAAACGGTGGCGAGCGCCCAGCTCAATGCGCAGCCGAGCGAGTAGAAAACGAAGGGTGGAAAACCGGCGGTGAACAGCGGCCACAGCAGAATCGCAAGGCCGGTTACGCACAATGCAAAAGCCAGCATGCGAATCGGTGTGAGCCGCTCTCCGAGAATCGCCCGGCTGAGGATCGTCGCCCAGATCGGCATCGAATAGGTGATGATGATGGCGCGCGAGGTCGCGCCGCTCAATTGCGCGAAGCCCGACAGTATTTGAAACGCCGCAACGTTGAGGAAGCCGGCCACCATGATGTGAATGTACTCGCCGCGCGGCACCTTCAGATCGTGGCCGGTGACGAGCGCTGCGACGAATAGCGTGGCCGCTCCGATGCCGGACCCGATAAAGCGCAGGCTCCAGGGCGAGACTTCGCGCAAGGCCACTGCGGCGGCAATCCAGTTGAAGCCCCAGGCGAAGGCGAGCAGCACCACCAGAAGCTTCGCGGTCACGGCGATATCGGCTTTGGCTTGCGCGTGCAGCATCGTGTCCCGGCAGGGTTCGAACGGCCGCACGCTATAGCGCGGGCCTGGCGATGGCGAGGCAACCCGGTCATGCAAATTTGTGGGCTAGTCTGCGCCTCGTACAACTCTGCCGTCACGGCCGGGCCTGTCCCGGCCATCCACGTCTTCCTTTCTGACCAGCAAGGCGTGGATGGCCGGCACAAGGCCGGACATGAGGGCGAAAACATCGCTCCGAGGCGCGCTTGTTGCACCGTTCGGGCCCCTATGTTAGCTAGCCCCTCGAATTCACGGGGGTTTCCGCGGACTTCCGCGATCTCCCCCGGAATCGGAATTCCCTCTTGGATTCCAATAATTTGCGCCGCCCTTCCGCGACGGCGTCCCGCTTGTGAATGAGCTTAGGAAAACGAGCGTTCCCGTGGCAGGCGAAGAGCCGATCATCTCCGGAATGGCAGGCCGCTACGCTTCGGCGCTGTTCGAGCTCGCGCTCGACGACAAGGCGGTCGATCCGGTCAAGCAAGACCTCGAGCGTTTCGACGCACTGATTGCAGAGAGCGCCGATCTCAGGCGTCTGGTGCGCAGTCCGGTGTTCGGCGCCGACGAGCAGTTGAAGGCGCTGCAGACGATCCTGGACAAGGCCGGCATCAAGGGTCTGACCGCCAATTTCCTTCGCGTCATCACCACCAACCGCCGGCTGTTCGCCGTGCGCGACATGATCCGCGGCTACCGCGCGCTGGTCGCCGAGCATAAAGGCGAGGTGGTCGCGCAGGTGACGGTCGCCGAAACGCTCAATGACAAGAATCTCGACGCACTCAAGAGCGCCCTCAAATCCGTGACCGGTGGCAAGGATATCGATCTTGAGGTCAAGGTCGAGCCGGCCATCATCGGCGGGCTGATCGTCAAGGTCGGCAGCCGCATGGTCGATAGTTCGCTCCGCACCAAACTCACTGCACTCAAGTTCGCGATGAAAGAGGCCCGCTGATGGACATCCGCGCCGCAGAAATTTCCGCCATCCTGAAAGAGCAAATCAAGAATTTCGGCCAGGAGGCCGAAGTCTCCGAAGTCGGTCAGGTGCTCTCCGTCGGGGACGGCATCGCCCGCGTCTACGGCCTCGATAACGTGCAAGCCGGCGAAATGGTCGAGTTCGAGAACGGTACGCGCGGCATGGCGCTCAATCTCGAAACCGACAATGTCGGCATCGTGATTTTCGGCGCCGACCGCGAAATCAAGGAAGGCCAGACCGTCAAGCGCACCGGCTCGATCGTGGACGTGCCGGTCGGCAAGGGTCTGCTCGGCCGCGTAGTCGATGCGTTGGGCAATCCGATCGACGGCAAGGGCCCGATCAAGTCCGCCGAGCGCAAGCGCGTCGACATCAAGGCGCCTGGCATCATTCCGCGCAAATCGGTGAACGAGCCGATGGCGACCGGCCTCAAGGCGATCGATGCGCTGATCCCGATCGGCCGCGGCCAGCGTGAACTGATCATCGGCGACCGCCAGACGGGAAAGACCGCGATCGCGCTCGACACTATCCTCAATCAGAAACCGCTCAACGCGCAGACCGACGAGAAGATCAAGCTCTATTGCGTCTATGTGGCGGTCGGTCAGAAGCGCTCCACCGTCGCGCAATTCGTCAAGGTGCTCGAGGAACAAGGCGCGCTGGATTATTCCATCGTCGTCGCCGCCACCGCGTCCGATCCGGCGCCGATGCAATTTCTGGCGCCGTTTGCCGGCTGCACCATGGGTGAATATTTCCGCGACAACGGTATGCACGCGGTCATCATCTATGATGATCTGTCCAAGCAGGCGGTGGCCTATCGTCAGATGTCGCTGTTGTTGCGCCGTCCGCCGGGCCGCGAAGCCTATCCGGGCGACGTATTCTATCTTCATTCGCGCCTGCTGGAACGCGCCGCCAAGATGAGCGACGCCAACAAGGGCGGCTCACTGACCGCGCTGCCTATCATCGAAACCCAGGCCAATGACGTGTCGGCCTACATCCCGACCAACGTGATTTCGATTACCGACGGACAGATATTTCTGGAAACCGACCTGTTCTATCAAGGCATCCGTCCGGCGGTGAACGTGGGTCTTTCTGTGTCGCGCGTCGGCTCCGCCGCGCAGACCAAGGCGATGAAAAAGGTCGCCGGCAAGATCAAAGGCGAGCTGGCGCAATACCGCGAAATGGCGGCCTTCGCGCAGTTTGGCTCTGACTTGGACGCCACCACCCAGCGCATGCTTGCGCGCGGCTCGCGCCTGACCGAGCTGCTAAAGCAGCCGCAATTCTCGCCGTTGAAGATGGAAGAACAGGTCTGCGTGATTTACGCCGGCGTCAACGGCTATCTCGACAAGTTCGAGGTCGCGCGCGTGCGCGCATTCGAGAGCGGACTGCTATCGCTGATGCGCGGCAAGCACGCCGATCTGCTCGACAGTATCCGCAAGAGCGGCGATCTGTCCAAGGATGACGAAGTCAAACTGAAGGACGTGGTCGACGGCTACGCCAAGACGTTTACGTGATGATAGCGATCGCAGCCGGAGTCATCGGATAGTCCATGGCCTCCCTCAAGGACATGCGCGTTCGCCTCGCCTCGACCAAGGCGACGCAGAAGATCACCAAGGCCATGCAGATGGTCGCGGCCTCGAAGCTGCGCCGCGCGCAGGTGGCGGCCGAGGCTGCGCGTCCTTATGCGGAACGAATGAGCACGGTGCTGGGCTCGATTGCCGCGGCGGTTGCCGGCAGCGATTCCGCGCCTAAGCTGCTGGCCGGCACAGGCAGCGATCGCGTGCATCTGCTGGTGGTGTGCACCGCCGAGCGCGGCCTATGCGGTCCGTTCAATTCCTCGATCGTGCGCCTCGCGCGCGAGCGTGCCAACGCGCTGATCAACGAAGGCAAAGAGATCAAGATCTTGTGCGTCGGCCGCAAGGGTGCCGATCAGCTGCGCCGCCTACACGGCAAGTTCATCATCGAGACCGTCGAATTGCGTGGCATCAAGCAGGTCGGCTTCGAGCAGGCCGAGATGATCGCGAAAAAGATCATGGCGCTGTTCGACGAGGGCGCCTTCGACGTGGCGACGCTGTTCTTCTCGCGGTTCAGATCGGTGATCGCGCAAATCCCGACTGCGCAGCAGATCATCCCGCCGCTGTTCGAAAAGGTGGAGGCGGCCGGCCCCGCGCCATCCTACGACTATGAGCCTGAAGAAGAGGAAATTCTCGCCGATCTTCTCCCGAGGAATTTGTCGGTGCAGGTGTTCCGCGCGCTGCTGGAAAACGCCGCCTCCGAGCAGGGCGCGCGCATGAGCGCGATGGACAATGCCACCCGCAATGCCGGTGAAATGATCCGCAAGCAGACGCTGACCTATAACCGCACCCGCCAGGCGATGATCACCAAGGAACTGATCGAGATCATCTCCGGCGCCGAAGCGCTTTAGCGCATGATCCCGAAAAGTGTGAAGCGGTTTTCGGACGAGATCATGTGCCAAACGAGAAGTTAGAACGAGGACGATATGGCAACCACGCAAAACGCTGTCGGAAAGATCACGCAAGTCATCGGCGCCGTCGTCGACGTGCAGTTCGAGGGACATCTTCCGGCGATCTTGAACGCTTTGGAAACCAAGAACCACGGCAATCGGCTGGTACTCGAAGTTGCCCAGCATCTCGGCGAATCGACCGTTCGCACGATCGCCATGGACTCTTCCGAAGGCCTGGTGCGTGGGCAGGAAGTCGCCGATACCGGCGCGCCGATCTCGGTGCCGGTCGGGCCGGAACTTCTGGGCCGCATTATCAACGTGATCGGTGATCCGGTCGACGAAGCGGGTCCGGTCAAGGCCGAAGCCAAGCGCGCCATCCACCAGGAAGCGCCGACCTACACCGATCAATCGACCGAAGCGGAAATTTTGGTCACCGGTATCAAGGTGGTCGATCTGCTCGCGCCCTATGCCAAGGGCGGCAAGATCGGCCTGTTCGGCGGCGCCGGCGTCGGCAAGACCGTACTGATCATGGAGCTCATCAACAACGTCGCCAAGGCGCATGGCGGTTATTCGGTGTTCGCCGGCGTGGGCGAGCGCACCCGCGAGGGCAACGACCTCTATCACGAAATGATCGAATCCGGCGTCAACAAGGACCCGCACAAGGGCTCGGTCGAAGGCTCGAAATGTGCGCTGGTCTACGGGCAGATGAACGAGCCGCCGGGCGCGCGCGCCCGCGTCGGCCTTTCCGGCCTCACCGTCGCCGAGTATTTCCGCGATCAGGGCCAGGACGTGTTGTTCTTCGTGGATAACATCTTCCGCTTCACGCAAGCGGGTTCGGAGGTGTCGGCCTTGCTCGGCCGCATTCCCTCGGCGGTCGGCTATCAGCCGACGCTCGCAACCGACATGGGCGCGCTGCAGGAGCGCATCACCACGACGCACAAAGGCTCGATCACTTCGGTGCAGGCCATTTATGTGCCGGCCGACGACTTGACCGATCCGGCGCCCGCCACCTCGTTCGCGCATCTCGACGCCACCACCGTGCTGTCGCGCGATATCGCCGCCAAGGGCATTTATCCGGCGGTCGATCCGCTCGATTCAACTTCGCGCATGCTTTCTCCGTTGGTCGTCGGCGAAGAGCACTACGCGATCGCGCGCCAGGTGCAGCAGATTCTGCAACGCTACAAGGCGCTGCAGGACATCATCGCCATCCTGGGCATGGATGAATTGTCGGAAGAGGACAAGCTGACGGTGTCGCGTGCACGCAAGATCGAACGCTTCCTGTCGCAGCCGTTCTTCGTCGCTGAAGTGTTCACCGGTTCGCCCGGCAAGCTGGTCGATCTCGCGGACACCATCAAGGGTTTCAAGGGGCTGTGCGAAGGCAAATACGACAACCTGCCGGAGGCAGCCTTCTACATGGTCGGCACCATCGAGGAAGCGATCGAGAAGGGCAAGAAACTCGCGGCTGAGGCGGCCTAGTCATGGCAAGCGCGCGCACGAGATCAAATCCTCTGGTCATCTTTCTGGTGGTCGGACTGCTCATCGGCGCGCTCGCCGGTTATCTCACGCGGCCCGAGGCGGCTGAGATCCATCTCGGCCCCATCAATATCGAGGTGAGCGGCAACCACGTGTCGCGCGGTGGCGACGAACTGACCAGCAGTCAGGTGCAGCACATCGCGATCGTCACGTTGATCGGCGGGATTATCGGATTAGCGCTTGGCTTTGCGATCAAGAGCGGAAAAATAAGGGTCTAGGCGAGCATGGCGACGTTTCATTTCGAACTGGTCTCGCCCGAAAAGCTCGTCTTCTCGGGCGAGGTCGAGCAGGTGGACGTGCCCGGCGTCGAGGGCGACTTTGGCGTGCTGGCCGGTCACGCGCCGCTCGTCACTACGTTGCGGCCGGGCTTTCTGACGGTTCATGGCGCTGGCGCGGTGCAGAAGATCGTCGTGCTCGGCGGGTTCGCCGAGGTGTCGGCGCAGGGACTGACGGTGCTTGCCGACGTGGCCGAGGCAGTCGAGGACATCGACCGCGGCATGATCACGGAGCGCATCGGCGACCTGGAGAGCCGTATCGAGAAGACCGAACCCGGCTCCGCACTCGATAAACTGATCACCCGGCTCGATCACTACAAGACCGTTGACCGGCATCTCACCGGCACGGCGATGCACTGACGCGCTCGCGCCGCTTCGTCCCTCGCGACATTCTCCGGTGCGAAGGAGCCGAGCGGCTCAGGTGAATTGCGAGAACTCCTTCACCACCCGCTCGTAGATCGGCCGCTTGAACGGCACCACCAATCCGGGCAATTCGTCTGCCTTCACCCAGCGCCACGCAATGAATTCCGGCTCGTGGCCGCCGCCGCCCGGGCGGACGATGTCGACCTCGCTGTCCTCGCCGATGAAACGCAGCGCGTACCACTTCTGCTTTTGCCCACGATACTTGCCGCCCCATGCTTCGCCGATGATCTCGCGCGGAATGTCATAGGCGAGCCAATCGACGATCTCGCCGAGCTTCTCGACCGAACGGATGTTGGTTTCCTCGTAGAGCTCGCGCAACGCGGCCTGGTAGGGATCCTCGTTCTCGTCGATGCCGCCTTGCGGCATCTGCCACACATGCGTGAGGTCGATGTGCTCGGGGCCACTGGTGCGTCGGCCGACGAAAACGAGGCCTTGGCGGTTGATCACCATGATGCCGGCGCAGGGCCGGTAGGGCAGGGATTCGTAGGGAGGCATTGGCAATCCGTCATTTCGGTTGAAGCGCAATGCTTCGCGCTACGAAACGACGTTACGATGACTTCGGCTTGTTCGCCACCATGGTGATCGGCACTAGTACGATGCCTTTGGCTTCCACGGTTTTCGCCCATTCGGCAATGCGTGTGACGGTCGCCGGCAGCGCGGTGGCGATGCCGACGGCGCTACCGCGATCGCGCGCGATCATCTCCAGGCGCGCCAGCGCCCGTCCGATTTCGACCGGCGTCGGCACCGCGTCGACGACAACATCGGCTTTGGCGAACGGCAGATTGTGGCTGCCGGCGAGCTGCGCGGCAACGCTGCGCGAGGAGCTGCCATCGTCCATGAAGATCAACCCGCGCTTGGCGGTCTCGCGCAGCACCGGCGCCAGCGCTTGCTCGGCGGCGGTGAAGCGTCCGCCCATAAAGCTCACGATTCCGACATAGCCCCCGAAGCGGCTCATCAGCCAATGCAGGCGGTCGATATTCTGCTCAGCCGAGAGTGACGTCAGCAGAGTTTGCGGTCCCGGATCGTTGTCCGGATAGTCGAACGGCTCCATCGGAGCTTGCAGCAGCAATTCGTGCTTGTCCGCTCGTACGCGCGCCGCAAGCTGCGCAAGGTCCGCGCCATAGGGCGCAATGGCAAACGTCACCGGAGCCGGCAATTTTGCCATGGCGTCGGCGGTTCCCGAGGCGCTGATGCCCATGCCGCCGATCACGATGGCGATGCGTGGCGCGTCGGTCTTGGACGCCGATAACTTGATCGGCTGCGCATAGACCGTAAACGCCCGCGCGCCGTCGGCGCCGACTTTCGGAATGGGGCCGTGGCGCGACGCCTCGATCAATCGCGGATCGAACGGCGCCTCGGCCGTGCCGGCGTTCGCATTTCCGGGGATCATCACGTCCTGGCGCTTGCCGCTGGAGCCGTCGATGATGGTGACGGTCTTGCCGCCGGGCGGCGTGGCAGCCATTCCGGGGACCGCAGCGACGATAGGTACGGCCTTCTTCTCGGCCGATCCGTCGTGCCGTGCATGCTGCTTGCCGTCGCTATCCTCTATCGCCGCTTGCTTGGCCATTGGCGGCGTGGTGGCGACCACCGCCATCGGTTCGCCGCCGAGCGGGTCGTTGACGAAGATCGCCCAGACCACGACGGCGATGCCGAACAGGCCAAGCGTGCCGGCCAGCACTTGCGGCGCGGCCGCCGGCAGCCTGGAGGCTTTTTTGCGTTTGCCCGGACCGGCGTCCTGGCCGAGTGGGACGTTCAGATCATCCTGCGCCACGATCCGAATCCTCGCGAATCATGCGCACGAGTCTATCACGCAGACCCTTTACGGGGCCTTCGCCCGTCCTGAGGCTTGGCCGGTCCTAAGGCTTGGCCGGTCTTAAGGCTTGGCCTGCCCTGAATCGAACGGGGCGGCCTTGTGGGCCGCCCCGTGGAATCGCGTCAGTTATCGCTTGGAACTCAGTTCGGCACCGGCGTTTTCGCGTTCGGCGGGAAGGCCGAATTTACCTGGGTGCCGCGCAGCAGTTCGTCCGCCATGATGAGCGCCTTGTCGTTTTTGGCGTCCGGCGGGATATACGATTGCGAACCGGTCTGCTCCTTGCCGGCGTCGCCCTTGAGGTGGCCGCGCAGCGAGGCCTCGCCCTTGGTGTCGGTCTTGGCCTTGAGGTCCTCCGGCACGTCCTGTAGCGCCAAGATATCGGGTTCGATGCCCTTGGCCTGGATCGAGCGGCCCGAGGGCGTGAAGTAACGCGCGGTTGTCAGCCGCAGAGCGCCGTTGCCCGCGCCCAGCGGAATGATGGTCTGCACCGAGCCCTTGCCGAACGAGCGGGTGCCGAGCAGCGTTGCCCGCTTGTGATCCTGCAACGCTCCGGCGACGATTTCGGACGCCGAGGCCGATCCGCCGTTGATCAACACGATCAGCGGCTTGGTCTTGGTCAGATCGCCCGGCCGCGCGTTGAAGCGCTGCGTTTCGTCGGCGTTGCGGCCGCGGGTGGACACGATCTCGCCCTTTTGCAGGAACGCGTCGGACACCGAAATGGCCTGATCGAGCAGGCCGCCCGGATTGTTGCGCAGGTCGAGAATGTAGCCCTTGAGCTTGTCCTCGGAGACTTTCGCCTGGATGTCGGCGATCGCCTTTTTCAGTCCGTCGGTGGTCTGTTCGTTGAACTGGGTCAGACGGATATAGCCGACGTCGCCGCCTTCGACATGCGAGCGCACCGAGCGCACGCGGATGATATCGCGCGTGATCGACAACTCGATCGGCTTGTCGCTGCCCTTGCGCATGATGGTGAGCTTGATCTTGGTATTCACCGGTCCGCGCATCTTCTCGACCGCTTGGTTCAGGGTAAGCCCCTGAACCTGATCGTCGTCGAGCTTGGTGATGATGTCGTTCGCCCTGACGCCGGCCTTGGCGGCGGGCGTCTCGTCGATCGGCGCCACAACCTTGATCAGGCCGTCTTCCATGGTGACTTCGATGCCGAGCCCGCCGAATTCGCCGCGGGTCTGCACCTGCATGTCACGGAAGCTTTTGGGGTCCATGTAGCTTGAATGCGGATCGAGGCCCGCCAGCATGCCGTTGATCGCGGTTTCGATCAGCTTGCTGTCATCCGGCTTCTCGACGTAATCGGCGCGCACGCGCTCGAAGACATCGCCAAACAAGTTGAGCTGGCGATAGGTGTCGGCGGCCGCAGCCTTTGCGGTCGCCCCAACAAAGATCATGCGTGGTTGAGTAGCGAGCAGCGCCATCGCCGCTCCTGCCGCCGCGCCGAGTAGAATGAGTGTGGTCTTGCGCATCATCCGCGAACCTTTTCACCTTCGCCAGACGCCCACCATGGGCCTGGATCAACGGGGACCCCGTCCTTACGAAACTCGATGTAGAGCACCGGTTGGCTGGAACCTGTCGCGAGGATAGCGGCGATATGGGAGCCGCTTCCCATCACCGCGACGGGCTCTCCGGTCAGCACGAACTGCCCGAGATCTACTGATATCCGTTCCATCCCAGCGAGCAAGATATGATACCCGCTGCCGGCATTAAGGATCAAGAGTTGGCCGTAGGAGCGGAACGGGCCGGCGTAAACAACCCAGCCATCGGCCGGCGCGGTGACCTGGGCGCCGGCTCTGGTGGCGATGGAAATGCCTTTTTCCACCCCGCCATTGCCATCCGACGACCCGAATACCTTTAATTTGACCCCATTCACGGGAATGGGAACTTGGCCACGCATCGACGCGAACGCAACTGCCGGCGCCAGCCGACCCGGATCGTGTAACGCGGCGAGCGCCGGGCTCGTATAGGCGCGCGCCGCCTCGCGGGTTGCACGAGTCGCGGGATCGAGTCCCTGCTCCAGCTTGGCGATCAAATCTTTGAGATTATCGACCTCATGCCCCAGATCGCTCGCGCGCGTCCGCTCGGCGACCAGCGCCTTCTCGTGTTCGGCCTGCTGCTTTTGGCGCTCGGCAATGAGCACCGTCATGCGAGTGTGTTCGCTGCCGAGCGAAGTGACCTCGGCTTTCAGCCGCTCGTGTTCGGCGTCGATCTTCTTGCGGACGGATAAAAGCTCGTTGAGGTCGCCAGCGAGCGCTTCGACTTTATGCCGCATTTCCGGCAGCACCGCGCCTAACAGCATGGCGGTGCGCACCGCCTGGAGCGCATCCTCGGGGCTTGCGATCAGCGCCGGCGGCGGCCGATGGCCGATCCGCTGCAAGGCGGCGAGGACCTCGCCGATCACGGCGCGCCGCCCGTCCAGTGACGCGCGGATGCTGCGTTCTTTCTCGTCGAGCGGTTTGAGCCGCGCTTCTGTCGCGGCCACCTTGGCTTCGACCGTGCGGGTGCGCGCGGCGGTGTCGATCAGGTCCTGGTTGAACTTGCGGCGGTCCGCCCCGATTTCCTCGATTTCGCGCTTGAGCGCGGCCTCGTTGTCGGCCGATTTGCGCTGCCGGTCGCGCGCCGCTTTAAGGTCCTCATCATGCTGCTTGAGCGAATCGAGCGTTTGCGATTTTGCGCTTTGCGCATGCGGCTGCTGTGCCCGCGCCGGGCTTGCGAGACCGAGCGACACGGGCAAAGCAAAGCTGAGCCCCGCAATGAGCGCGAAGCAGGGATTGAAGCGACCGAGCCCCCCGAAGCAAATCATCGGGTCCAAGTTACGCCCATCGGTTATGGCGACAAGGCTATTCTGATCCGGAGTCATTGCGTCCGCATTAAGACCGAATGTCCTGATCCGTCATGCCCGCTGAAGTCATGCCCGGTGATAAGGGTGCCCGGCGAGGATGGTGGCGGCGCGGTAAAGCTGCTCCAGCAGCATGACCCGCACCAGTTGGTGCGGCCAGGTAACGGCACCGAACGAGAGCCGCAACTCGGCCTTTTGGCGCAGGCTGTCGGCCAGACCATCGGCGCCGCCGATAAGGAACACCGCAGCCGGGCGGTCGTCGCCGCGCCATTTCGCGATTTGCGCGGCAAAATTGGCGCTGTCGAGCGATTGTCCGCGTGCGTCGAGCAGCACGACCGCGGCGCCTTGCGGAATGACAGTTGCGAGCGCGATCGATTCCTCGATCACGCGTTTGCTCGCCTCGGCCGCGCGGCTTTCCCTGATTTCGACGATTTCAAACTCGCGCAGGCCGAAATTGCGTCCTGTCTGCGCGGCGCGCTTGCGATAGCGCTCGGAAAGTTCGGTTTCCGGGCCCTGTTTCAGGCGTCCGACGGCGGCAATGACGATGCGCATCTTCCGCTCGAAAAATTAGCGCCTGCCGGCCCACATCTTTTCCAGATTGTAGAACTCGCGCACTTCCGGCCGAAATACATGGACGATGACATCGCCGGCGTCGATCAGCACCCAGTCGCCTTGCCGCAGGCCTTCGACCCGAACGCCGCGCACATGGGCCTGATGCAAATCCTTGATGATGTGCTCGGCAACCGATGCGACATGACGATTGGAACGGCCGCTGGTCACGACCATGAAATCGCCTATCGAGGTTTTACCGGCGAGATCGATGGTGACGCTGTCCTCGGCCTTCATATCGTCCAGGCGCGCGAGGATGAGGCGGAGCATCTCCTTGGCGTCCGCGCGCCGGGAGACGGGGCCGGGCATGCGACTTGACGCCCGAGGGAGTGCGGTTGTTGCCAGGGTCACTAGTCCTTTCGATTTGCAGCACTCTCCCCGATTCTGACCGGGGTTGGTTAAAACATAGCTATTTCGTCTTCCGCTTTCCAGCCTTGCGCTTTCCAGACTTGTGCTTTGCAGACTTGTGCTTTGCAGACTTGTGCTTTGCAGTCTTGCGGCTGCCGGTCTTCCGTTTGCCGGTCTTGTGCTTGCCGGAATTCTGCTTTTCAGCCTTACGCGTTGACTTTTTGTGCTTGGCGGGCTTGCTGCTTTTAATTGCTGCTTTGTGTGAAGCCGGAGTTCCATGGCGCAGCGCGCGCAGCGCCGTCGAGGACAGCGCCGACTTGAGCCCGTGTATGAATGTCCAGGCTGGCGGCTTGCGGGAAGGTAGCGAAGCTGCGTCATGTTCCGGAACGCGGGCGTGGGCGAATGTCTGCGCCGCCGGGCTGGCGCCGGCGTAAAGGCTCGGGCCCAACCGGTCGATGACCACGATTGGAACCCGCTTCGCGATGCCGCGCCATTTCTGCCAGCGGTGAAAACTCCTCAGATTGTCCGCGCCCATGATCCAGATGAAGTGGACGCGCGGGCAGCGATTGATCAGCCATTTGATCGTATCGAAAGTATATCGCGTTTTGATGACAGCTTCGATGCCGGTCACGTCGATGCGCGGATGACTGGTCAGCGCGCGGGCGGCAGCGATACGCCGCTCGAGCGGCGCCAGCCCCTTTGTGTTCTTGAGCGGATTGCCGGGCGTGACCAGCCACCAGACGCGATCGAGCTTGAGCCGCTTGAGCGCGAGCAGGCTGGCTGCCAGATGCGCCCGGTGCGGGGGATCGAAAGTCCCGCCGAACAAGCCGATCCTCATGCCGGGCGCGTGAGGGGGAAGCAGGCGCTCGGGAAGGGCGGGTTTAGGCTGTTTCACGGCCGGATCTGACCGCTTCCGTGAATGCGGTATTTGAAGGTTGTGAGCTGATCGACGCCCACAGGCCCGCGCGCGTGCAGCCGCCCCGTGGCGATGCCGATCTCGGCGCCGAAGCCGAATTCGCCGCCATCGGCGAATTGGGTCGAGGCGTTGACCAGCACGATGGCCGAATCGACCTCACGCAGGAACTTGTCGGCCGTTGCTTGATCCTCGGTGACGATGGCGTCGGTGTGGTGCGAGCCGTAGCGCTCGATATGCGCGATTGCGCCGTCCACGCCGTCCACCACTTTGGCGGCGATAATGGCGTCGAGATATTCGGTCTTCCAATCCGTGTCGGTCGCGGGCTTGACGCGTTTGTCAGCATCTTGCGTCGCCTTATCGCCGCGAATCTCGCATTTTGCGTCGATCAGCATGGCGATCAGGGGCTTGAGGTGCGTTGCCGCCGCGGCGCGATCGACCAACAAGGTTTCGGCGGCGCCGCAAACACCTGTCCGGCGCATTTTTGCGTTGAGCACGATCGATTTGGCCATATCGAGCGACGCGGCCTTGTCCACGTAAACGTGACAGACACCCTCCAGATGGGCGAATACGGGCACACGCGCCTCCGCCTGCACGCGCGCCACAAGGCCCTTGCCGCCGCGAGGCACGATCACGTCGATATGGCCGTCGAGCCCGGTCAGCATCAGCCCGACCGCGGTGCGGTCGCGGGTGGGTACCAACTGGATCGCGGCCGCGGGTAAATCGGCTTCGTGCAAGCCGTGTTCGATCGCGGCATGGATCGCGCGGCTGGTCCGCAAGCTGTCCGAGCCGCCGCGCAGGATCGCCGCATTGCCGGCTTTCAGGCTCAACGCGGAGGCGTCGGCCGTCACATTCGGGCGGCTCTCGTAGACGATGCCGATGACGCCAAGCGGCACTTGCACCCGCTCGATTTGCATGCCGTTCGGCCGCGTCCAGGATTGCGTGACCACGCCGATCGGATCGTGCAGGGCGCGTACCGCCTCGACGCCGGCTGCCATGGCCTCGACCCGGCCAGCGTCGAGGGTCAGACGGTCGAGAAACGCGCCGCTCAGGCCGCCGGCGCGCGCCTCGGCGAGGTCTTCGGCGTTGGCCGCGAGGATGCGGGGCATCTGCGCCCGAATGGCCGCGGCCATGCGCTCCAGCGCACGGTCCTTTTGTTGCGTGGGGCTAAGCGCCAGCACACGGGCGGCGGCACGCGCGCCACGGCCGATTTCGGCCATGGCGGCGGCGATGTCGCCGGTTCCGTCGATACTTTTCAGCGGCGCGCTCATGCCAGCAAGTCCGATTATCCCAGGTTCAGGTGGTTCCTATCACGTCGGGGGGTTGCGGGCGAGATCGGCGCGAGGCGGCGGATTTTGCGTTTTTCTGGAGGGAATCCTTGAGTTCGGGCCTGGGGATAGCGTGGATAACCGGCACACAGCCGGAACGGGTCAATCGGCCTACACATTGGGTTGGCAAGGTGCGGCAATTGCGAGGAGGCAGTCATGGCGTTCAGTTCAAGCCGTCTTCCCAGCCGGTTTCCGGTCGGCACCAAGTTCGTGATCGAGGGCGAACGCGGCCGGGAGGGCCAGACGCAGGTCTACAGCCGCTATCTCGAATTCCCGGACGGGACCTTGTTCCGCCTGCC
>DATATS010000268.1:0-4408 GCA_036268675.1 Pseudolabrys sp. | reverse complement strand
CGGCATGGCCGGCTCGGCCATCGTCCGCCGGCTTGCAGTCGAAAATTGCGACCTCATCACCGTCGATCGCAAGGCGCTCGATCTCACCGATCAATCCGCCACCGAGCAATGGCTTGCGCGCACGAAGCCGGACGCCGTCATCATTGCCGCGGGCCTCGTCGGCGGCATCTATGCCAACGACACGTTCCCGGCGGATTTTATCGCCGACAATCTTGCCATCGGCCTCAACGTGATCCGCGGATCGTTCAAGGCCGGCGTGAAGAAGCTGTTGGCGCTCGGCTCATCCTGCATCTATCCGAAACTGGCGCCGCAACCGATGTCGGAGGACGCGCTGCTCACCGGGCCGCTGGAGCCGACCAATGAATGGTATGCGGTCGCCAAAATTGCCGCGATCAAGCTGTGCGACGCCTACCGCAAGCAGCATGGCGCCGATTTCATCTCCGTGATGCCGACAAATCTGTACGGGCCGGGCGATAATTATCACTCCGAAAACAGCCATGTGCCGGCCGCGCTCATCCGGCGTTTCCACGAGGCCAAGATCGCCAACGCGCCATCCGTGACCGTGTGGGGCACCGGCAAGCCGCGGCGGGAATTCCTGTGCTCCGACGATCTTGCCGATGCCTGTGTCTTCGTGATGAAGCATTATTCGGCGCCCGGCTTCCTCAATGTCGGCACCGGCCAGGACGTCACCATCGGAGAGTTTGCCCAAACCGTCATGGATGTCGTCGGCTACCGGGGAAAAATTGTTTACGACACGGCGCGGCCGGACGGTCCCCCGCGCAAGCTGCTCGACGTCGGAAAGATCAACGCGCTCGGATGGGCCGCGAAAATCCCTTTGCGTGAAGGCCTCGCGGCGGCCTATGCGGATTTCCAGCAGCGCGACGGTCTGCGCCTGTGAATGCGGCCAGGATTTATTGTCGCGAAAAACCGCTCTCGATCGCGAATTTCCCTGTATAATTCCCGCAACCGTAGCGAAAGATAGCGCCTTTGCACCAGCCGACCGCCAAAACCGCTCGATCCGCGCCTGCCGACAACACGCAGGCCGACCTGACCGTGGTCGGCGGCGCCGGCCATGTCGGCATTCCGCTGGTGCTGGCGTTTGCCGAGGCCGGCATGACGGTGAACGTCAACGACCTCAACGAGGCGTCGCTCGCTTCCCTCCGCTCGGGCAAATTGCCGTTCATCGAGCACGGCGCGGCACCTCTGCTGACCAAGGCGCTGGCAGACAACCGGCTGATCTTTACCTCGTCGCCGGCCGCGATTGGCCGCCGCGGACCCGTCATCGTCACCATCGGCACGCCGGTCGACGAATTCCTCAATCCGGTGCAGGCCGCGGTCCAGCAATGCATCGACGGTTTGCTACCGCATGTGTCCGACGATCAACTGCTCGTGCTGCGCTCGACCGTCTATCCGGGAACCACGGACTGGCTCGACGACTATCTCAAGCGCATCGGCCGCAAAAACAGGGTCGCGTTTTGTCCGGAGCGGGTTGTACAGGGCTATGGCGTCAAGGAATTGCGCGAGATGCCGCAGATCATCAGCGCCACCTCGCCGGAAGCCGAGAAGGAGGCGACCGAGCTCTTCAGCCGGATTTCGCCCGAGCTCGTCACCGTCGCGCCGCTCGAGGCCGAATTCGCCAAGCTGTTCAACAACGCCTACCGCTACATCGAATTCGCCGCCACCAATCAGTTCTACATGATCGCGAAGTCGGCCGGCGCCGATTATCGCGCGATCATGAAAGCGATGAAGCACAATTATCCGCGGGCCAAGTCCTTCCCCGGACCGGGCTTCTCGGCGGGTCCCTGCCTGTTCAAGGACACCATGCAGCTTGCCGCCTATGCGCGGAACCAGTTCGGTCTCGGGCACGCGGCGATGCAGGTGAATGAGGGTCTGGTGCTGCAATTGGTCGACGACTTGCGGCGCGCCTACGACGTTTCCAAGATGACCGTTGGGCTTCTCGGCATGGCGTTCAAGGCCGAGATCGACGACACGCGCGCCTCGCTGAGCTACAAGCTCAAGCGCGCGCTGCAAATGTGCGCGCGCGACGTGCTCACCGCCGACCCCTTCGTGACCACCGATCCAGCGATCCTGCCGCTCGAGCAGGTGGTCGCGCGCAGCGACATTTTGATCCTGTGCACGCCGCACTCGGCCTATGCGGACGCCGATCTGAAGGGAAAGCCAGTGGTGGACGTCTGGGGCTTCCTCAAGAACGCCAACGTCGTCTACTGACCATGACGTTCCGGCTCGACAGGTCCATCCCATGATGCGGTCGCCCAGCCTGACGCCGCGCCAGATTCTGATCGTGCTGCACGACATCGTTATGACGGCGGCGGCGGTCGCACTCACGTTCGTGGTGCGCTTCGAGGATCAGCGTCTTTACGACAAATTGCCGCTCCTTGAAATCTTCCTGCCAATTTTCCTCGTCTATGCCGCGGTCGTCTATTTTATTTTCGGTCTGCACCGCAATAAATGGCGGTTCACGTCGGTGCCCGATCTCTACAACATCGCGCGCGCCACGACCGTGCTGGCGATTTCGCTGCTCGTGCTCGACTACGTGCTGCTGTCGCCGAACATCTACGGCCAGTTTTTCTTCGGCAAGGTCACCATCCTTCTATACTGGTTCTTTCAGATTTTTCTTCTCAGCGGCGCGCGTATTGCCTACCGCTATCTGCACACCGCGCGCACGCTTCGCCGCGTCAAAATCGCAGACGCAACGCCGACATTGATCCTCGGCCGCGCAGCCGATGCCGAAGTGCTGCTGCGTTCGATCGAAAGCGGCGCGGTGAAGAAAATCTGGCCGGCCGGCATCCTGTCGCCCTCGCTCGCCGACCGCGGCCAGTCGATCCGCGGCATTCCGGTGCTGGGCGATGCCGACGATCTGGAAAGCGTCGTCGCCGATCTCGCAAGCCGTGGCAGCCGTGTCACCCGGTTGATCGTGACGCCGTCGGCTCTGTCGCCCGAGGCAAAGCCGGAGTCGCTGCTGATGCGGGCGCGCCGGCTTAACCTGACGATGAGCCAGTTGCCGTCACTCGATTCCGGCGGCCCGGCGGTGCAGCTCGCCCCCGTCGCGGTCGAGGATCTGCTGCTGCGCCCCAGCGTCAAAATCGATTATCGCCGCCTTGAGCAATTCGTCGCCGGAAAATCGATCGTCGTGACCGGGGGCGGCGGTTCGATCGGATCGGAAATTTGCGATCGCATGGTGACCTTCGGCGCGAGCCGCCTGCTGGTGATCGAAAACTCCGAGCCTGCATTGCATGCCGTGCTCGAAAAGCTCGGCGCCATGGCGGGCAAGGCTTCGATCTCGGGGCGGCTCGCCGACATCCGCGACCGCGAACGAATCGCGGCACTCATCTCGCAATTCAGGCCCGATATCGTCTTTCACGCGGCGGCGCTCAAGCACGTGCCGTTGCTGGAGCAGGATTGGGACGAAGGCATCAAGACCAATGTTTTCGGCTCCATCAATGTCGCGGACGCCGCGGCCGCCGCGGGCTGTGCCGCCATGGTGATGATTTCGACCGACAAGGCGATCGAGCCGGTGTCGATGCTCGGCGCCACCAAGCGGCTGGCGGAAATGTACTGCGAGGCGCTCAACAACGAATTCACCCGGCGCTCCGGCACGGGTATGCGATTGATCTCCGTGCGCTTTGGAAATGTTTTGGCATCGAACGGTTCGGTGGTGCCGAAGTTCAAGGCGCAGATCGAGGCCGGTGGACCGGTCACCGTCACGCATCCCGACATGGTGCGCTACTTCATGACCATCCGCGAGGCCTGCGATCTGGTG
The DNA here is from genome assembly GCA_036268675.1 of Pseudolabrys sp. Classification (GTDB taxonomy): domain Bacteria; phylum Pseudomonadota; class Alphaproteobacteria; order Rhizobiales; family Xanthobacteraceae; genus Pseudolabrys. The sequence continues at coordinate 627 of DATATS010000268.1, read as the reverse complement.
GTCACGGCGGCAAGCCACGCGCTGGCGCCGAAGAGCGGCGGCGTCTCGGTCTATGTGCTCAACATGGGCCAGCCGGTGAAAATCGTCGATCTCGCAGAACGCATTATCCGGCTCTCGGGGCTTGAGCCCGGCCGCGACATCAAGATTACGTTTACCGGCATCCGTCCCGGCGAACGGCTGCACGAAATCCTGTTCGCGCGCGAGGAAGAGACCACCGAGATCGGGATTTCCGGCATCGTCGCGGCCAAGCCCGTGCAGGCCTCGCTCGAGTCGATCCGCGCATGGCTGGCGACGCTGGAGCAGGGCCTCGCGCGCAACGAACGCGCGATCATCTATAATGTGCTGCGCGACGCGGTGCCGGAATTCCGCGGGGAGGCGGCATGATCCCGAAAAGTGGAATCCAGTTTTCGGATAAGATCATGCCCAAGGAAAAGGCGTGATGGACCTGACCGCATTTTTCAAATCTGAGTTTGCCGAACACCACGGCGTGGCGCGCAAGACCGAGGCAGCACTTGGCGCAGCCTTTGCCGGCCTGGTCGGCGCCTGCGTCACGTCGATCCGTGCCGGCGGCAAGCTGATGTTCTTCGGCAACGGCGGCAGCGCGGCCGATGCGCAGCACCTCGCGAC
>DATATS010000267.1:0-3071 GCA_036268675.1 Pseudolabrys sp. | reverse complement strand
CAGATGCTTGACCAGCGCGGTGAGGATTTCCCGCAGACGCGGGTCTGCCGTGTTCTGGAACGCCTCCACCACCGCCGGTGTGACGTCTTCCTGCCGATTGATGATCATTGCCCTAGGCTCCTGACTTTGCGCTGTCATGGCAGGGCTTGTCCCGGCCATCCACGCCTTTTGCTCTCGGCTTAGAAGGCGTCAATGCCCGGCCTTGGGCCGGACATGACGAAGAGCGGCTATTGCAACGCCTGCTCATGGAAGAACTCATATATCTTTCGCGCGGTCTCCGCATTAATTCCCGGCACCTGGGACAGATCAGGCAGGCTTGCCCGCTCGATTGCTTTCACAGTGCCAAAATGGCGGAGCAGCGCGCGTTTGCGCGTGGGGCCGACGCCGGCGATTTCCTGCAAGCCGGCCTCGCGGATATCCTTCTTTCGCCGGGCGCGGTGGGAGCCGATGGCAAAGCGATGCGCTTCGTCGCGCAACCGCTCGATGAAATAGAGCAATGGATCGCGCGGCGGCAACTTAAAAGGCTCGCGGCCGGGCATGAAGAAAGTCTCGCGCCCGGCGTCGCGATCCGGCCCTTTGGCGATAGCAATGAGCGGCACGTCAGTCACGCCCAATCCGGCGAGCGTTTCGGCCGCCGCGGTGAGTTGGCCCCGGCCGCCGTCGATCAACACCAGGTCGGGCCAGGGTTGTTCGTCGTCGCCCCCGGTCAGGAGGTCGACGATGGCGCCAGCCGCGGATTTGCGCGGGCTTTCCTCGATCAGCCGCTTGAAACGGCGCTCCAGCACCTCACGCATCATGCCGTAGTCGTCACCCGGCGTAAGTTCCGTCGAGCGGATATTGAACTTGCGATACTGGTTCTTGCGCAGGCCCTCGGGTCCCGCGACGACCATGGCGCCGACCGCGTTGGTGCCGCCGATATGGCTGTTGTCGTAGACCTCGATGCGGCGTGGCAAACGCGGCAGCGAGAACGTCTCGGTCAGTGCTTGCAATAATTTCTGTTGCGAGGACGTCTCCGCAAGCTTGCGCCCCAGCGCCTCGCGCGCATTGGCCATCGCGTGCATGACCAGTTCCTTGCGCTCGCCCCTTTGAGGCACGCTCACCTCAATCTTGCGCCCGCTCTTGGCGGTGAGCGCTGCAGCCAACAGCGCGCGCTCCACGAAATCGTGCGACGTCAGAATGAGCCGCGGCGGCGGCTTGTCGTCGTAGAATTGCGCGAGGAACGCAGCCAAGACCTCGCCGGGATCGAGCGAACGGTCGGCCTTGGGAAAATAGGCGCGATTGCCCCAGTTCTGCCCAGTGCGAAAGAAGAACACCTCAACGCAGGTGTAGCCGCCGGCCTGATGCACGGCGAAGACATCGGCTTCCTCGACATTGCGCGGATTAATGCCCTGGTGCGCCTGGATCGCCGACAGCGCCGCAAGCCGGTCGCGATACATCGCGGCATGTTCGAAATCGAGCCCGACCGAAGCCTTGTCCATCTCCAGCGCGAGCCTTTTCTGCACCGAGCTGCTGTGGCCGGAAAGGAACTCATTGGCCTCATGCACCAGCCTGCCGTAGCCGGTAAAATCGATCTCGCCGGTACACGGCGCCGAGCAGCGTTTGATCTGATGCAGCAGGCACGGCCGCGTGCGCGCCTCGAAGAAACTGTCCGAACAGGAGCGCAGCAGGAACGCGCGCTCAAGCGTGTTGAGCGTGCGGTTGACCGCTCCGGCGGAAGCGAATGGACCGTAGTAATGTCCGTTGCGCGTATGCGCGCCGCGATGCTTGAGGATCTGCGGCGCCCAATGGTCGGACGTGATCAAAATATAGGGGAATGATTTGTCGTCGCGCAGCAGCACGTTGAAGCGCGGGCGCAGGCGCTTGATCAAGTTGGCTTCCAGCAGCAGCGCTTCGGTCTCGGTCTTGGTGGTGACGAATTCCATCGCCACCGTGCCGGCAATCATGCGGGTAATGCGGCCGTCGTGGCCGGTCGGCCTCGTATAGGCGGTGACCCGCTTCTTGATGTTCTTGGCCTTGCCGACATAGAGCACCTCGCCCTTGGCATCGACCATGCGGTAAACGCCGGGGGCCGACGGGGCATGCTTGACGGCTTGCGCGATCGCCGCGCGGCCAGCCTTGAGCGTGCCGGCGGGCGCGCCGGCCTCAAGCTCAACGTCAGGCAGCGAGGCGTCCTCATCCTCGTCGCGCAATTCGCTTGCCGGATCGACATCTTTCCTGGGGCCGTTCATGGCGCGGATAATATAGTACGCCGTGGGCGGATTTGGGCAGGCGCGTGCTATTCGGCGATATCGCTGTCGGCGGTGCGCCATGCCACATGCTGGCCGCCGTCGACCGCAACAGTGACGCCGGTGACGCTCTTTGCCTGCGCCAGATAGACGACCGCCGCCGCCACGTCGGCCGGGCTCGGCCCGTGCCCGAGTGGAAGCGCGCCCGCCTGCGCCGCGAATTGCCCGGCCGTCTGCCGCGGGCTCGGCAAAGTCGGCCCCGGCGCGACTGCATTGACGCGCAGTTTCGGCGCCAGCGCCTGCGCCAGCGTGACGGTCGCCGCCTGAAGCGCGCTTTTGCTCAACGTGTAAGAGAAGAATTTCGGTGTCGGCTTGAAGACGCGCTGATCGACCAGATTGACGATCGAAGCGTCGGTTCCCTCGGGTGCCTGCGCCGCGAACGCCTGCGAGAGCACCAGCGGTGCCGTCAGGTTGACCGCGACGATGCGCTCGAAGCGCGCGCGATCGAGGCTCTCGATTTCATCCTCGTCAAATTGGCTGGCGTTGTTGACCAGCAACGTCAGCGGCCCGAAGGCGGCCGCAGCCGGAACAAGACCGCGCACGGCATCGGCGTCGGCAAGATCGGCCAGCACGACGCTGGCGCGGCCGCCACGATCCGCGATCTCTCCGGCAAGCTTTTCGGCGTCGGCGCGCGAGTGGTTGGCATGCACGACGATCGCATAGCCGGCGCGGGCAAGCGCCAGCGCGATCGCCGCGCCGATGCGGCGTCCCGCCCCTGTGATCAGCGCCACGCGCGGCGCGGATTGTGTGTTGCCATCCGCCATATTGGCGCCAGTCATACGCCGT
>DATATS010000266.1:0-2964 GCA_036268675.1 Pseudolabrys sp. | reverse complement strand
GAGCGGATGGTCCGCCGCCGGGATCGGGTCCTGCCAGATCAGTGTTTCCTTCGGCACCAGCGGACCCAGATAGCGCTGGATCGGACCCATGTCGCGGTGCGTGAGCTTGAACCAGGCGCGGGCAAACGCGTCGGCGAACTGGTCCGGGTGCTCGTGGAAGCGCCGCGAGATTTTCTCGTAGACCGGGTCCATACGCAGCGCCAGGTCGGTCGTGAGCATCGTCGGCACATGCTTTTTCGATTTGTCGTGGGCGTCCGGCACGTCCGCCGCGGCTCCTTTTGCTTTCCATTGCTTCGCGCTGGCCGGGCTCTTGGTCAGTTCCCATTCGTATTTGAACAGGTTGTCAAAGAAGAGATTGCTCCACTTGGTCGGCGTCTGCGTCCATGTCACTTCGGGTCCGCCGGTGATGGTGTCGGCGCCGACGCCGGTGCCATGCTTGCTCTTCCAGCCGAGGCCCTGATCCTCAACGGCCGAGCCTTCCGGCTCCGGCCCCAGCAAGGAAGGATCGCCAGCGCCGTGCGTCTTGCCGAAGGAATGACCGCCTGCAATCAGCGCAACAGTTTCCTCGTCGTTCATCGCCATGCGGAAGAATGTCTCGCGGATGTCTTTTGCCGCCGCGACCGGGTCGGGATTGCCGTTTGGGCCTTCCGGATTGACGTAGATCAGGCCCATCTGCACCGCGCCGAGCGGTTCGGCCAACTGGCGTTCGCCGCTATATCGTTCGTCGCCGAGCCAAGTTCCTTCGGGGCCCCAGTAGAGTTCCTGCGGCTCCCACTCGTCGACACGGCCGCCCGCAAATCCGAATGTCTTGAAGCCCATCGAGTCGAGCGCGACATTGCCCGCGAGCACGAACAGATCGGCCCAGGAAATCTTGGCGCCGTATTTCTGCTTGACCGGCCACAACAGCCGGCGCGCCTTGTCGAGATTGGCGTTGTCCGGCCAGCTATTGAGCGGGGCGAAGCGCTGCTGTCCGCCGCCTGCGCCGCCGCGGCCGTCGGTGATGCGGTAGGTGCCGGCCGAGTGCCAGGCCATACGGATGAACAGTCCGCCATAGTGGCCGAAATCGGCCGGCCACCAGGGTTGCGAATCCGTCATCAGCGCGCGCAGGTCCTTGATCACGGCATCGAGGTCGAGGCTCTTGAACGCCTTGGCGTAGTTGAACGCCTCGCCCATCGGATTGGACAAATTGGAATTGTGATGGAGTACTTGGAGGTCGAGGGATTCCGGCCACCAGTCGCGGTTCGAGTGTCCGCCCATGAACGGGCATTTGCCCGAATTCTTGTCGTCGGTCTTTGCATCCATGATTTTTGTCCTCCACGAGACTTGCATTGAAATTTGCGCGCGCCGGATAGGGCCGCAAGCCAAAGCGTGGCGCACGCCTGCGGCGCTTTTACGAGCCGATCGCCATCAGGTCTAATCGTATTGCTTGCCCCATTCGATAAGTCTAGCTTATCGGCATGATCACCTTGCGTCAGTTGCGTTATCTGACCTCGCTCGCACGGCACCGGCATTTCGGCCGCGCCGCCGAGGACTGCGCAGTCACGCAGCCGGCTCTGTCGATGCAGGTGCGCGAGCTCGAGCGCGAGCTCGGCGCGGAACTGGTCGAGCGGCGGCCCGGCGACATTGTGCTCACCGACGTCGGCCTCGACGTGGCGCAGCGCGCCGAGAGCATTCTTGCGGCCACCCGCGATCTCGTCGACTTCGCCCGCCACCGCGATGTGCTGAGCGGGCAATTCCGGCTCGGCATCATCCCGACGCTCGCGCCTTATATTCTGCCGCGCGTGCTGCCCCGATTGCAGAAGGCCTATCCGCAATTGCGGCTGGAGGTGCGCGAGACGCAGACCAATATCCTGCTCGACGAAATCTCCGCCGGCAGTCTCGATGGCGTGATGCTGGCGATGCCGGCGGAACGCCCCAATCTCGAGACGCTGTCCTTGTTTGAAGATTCGTTTTTGCTGGCCGTTCCGGCGGATGAAAAGCTGCGCGGCCGCGTCGGCATCGACGACGTCGATCAACGTCGGCTGATCCTGCTGGAAGAAGGCCACTGCCTGCGCGACCAGGCGCTGGCGTTTTGCGGCGCGCCGCGGCGCGACCGGCCCGCGAGCCTCGGTGCTACATCGCTTGCGACGGTGATGCAGATGGTGGCGAACGGTTACGGCGTGACGCTTGTTCCGGAAGTCGCGACCGAGGCCGAAGTGCATGACGATCGCGTCAGGCTGCTGCGGTTTTCCGAGCCGCAGCCAGGGCGCACGATCGGTCTCGCATGGCGGCGAACCTCGCCGCGCCGGCGCGACGTCGAGGCGCTTGGGGCCGCTGTCACGCAGGCGCTCGGCATGGCGCCGGCCAAACGGCGCGCGCCGAAATAAAAAGGGCGGCCGCTGAGGCCGCCCTTTCGGTTTGTTTCGCCGCGCGGATTACTCCGCCGCGCCGCCCGCCGCCTGTTGCGGAACATTGCCTTTGGCTTCGAGGTCCTCGCCGGTCGTCTGATCGACCGCCTTCATCGACAGGCGCACCTTGCCGCGCTCGTCCATGCCCAGAAGCTTGACCTTCACCATGTCGCCTTCCTTGACGACGTCGGTCACCTTGTTGACCCGGCCGGGAGCGAGCTGGCTGATATGCACCAGGCCGTCCTTGGCGCCGAAGAAGTTCACAAAGGCGCCGAAATCCATGACCTTGACCACCTTGCCTTCGTAGATCGTGCCGGGTTCCGGATCGGAGGCGATCGACTTGATCCACTTGATCGCCGCCTTGATCGACTCGCCGTCGGCGGACGCGACCTTCACGCTGCCGTCGTCCTCGATATTGATCTTGGCGCCGGTCTTCTCGACGATCTCGCGGATCACCTTGCCGCCGGTGCCGATCACTTCACGGATTTTATCGGTCGGGATCTTGAACATCTCGATGCGCGGAGCGTGCTCGCCGAGTTCGGCGCGCGCCGAGGTCAAGGCCTTCGACATTTCACCC
>DATATS010000265.1:0-9641 GCA_036268675.1 Pseudolabrys sp. | reverse complement strand
GGCGGGGTTCGTAACCCCGCTCCCGGGAGGCCTCGGGCAGCCGTCCGTCCCTACTAAGGGGGACTGCCTTGAATGGCTGGACGCGGCGCGGATGAAGGGCGGCGAAAGCTGCCCGGATCAAGGAGGGCGAAGCCTTCCTGTCCGCGCCCGGAAGCACGGCCCCGGGGACAGAAAAGCCGCAAGTGGAGCGCCGAGAGGCGCCTCTCTGCCTCGCAAGCAGAGAGGACACGCTCACGCTGAGCGTGTCGGGCGGCTTCGCCAGCCGCCCAGGAGGCTTGCGCCAAGCCTCCGCGTTTTTCGGCGCTCCGCTCCCCTCGAAGGGGGATGGATGTCGGGACGACGGCGCACCCCGCGCCGTAAAGAATAGGGGCGATGACGCTTGCCCGCGCGGCAACCTCTGCTGTCATCGTCCGCGCAAGCGGACGATCCAGCTCTTGCTGCCATTACCGCCAAGCGCTGGGTCCCCGCCTTCGCGGGGACGACAAGTCAGGCATCCCCCATTAACCGCGAATTCGGCCTATTTGCGCACGTCCTGCGCGCCGCCCGACGAATACCGTTGATCGGCATAATTCCGCGTTGCCTTGGCGCGGTCTTTTTGGCTATATCCGCCCGCTTTTCCGGTCGGGGTGAAGCGCCCTCAAACAGCGGCCATCCTCGACGCTCCTGGCACCGGCGGGAGCGTTCCTCCCGCCCGCCATCCGTCAAAACGAGGATGAGGCTTCCCATGAATACTTTGTGGATGATCGTCGGCTGTGGCGTGCTCGCGATCCTCTATGGCATCTGGGCCACCCGCTCGGTGCTGGCTGCCGACGCCGGCAGCAAGAAAATGCAGGAGATCGCGGCCGCGGTGCGTGAGGGCGCGCAGGCCTATCTCAAACGGCAATACGCCACCATCGCCATGGTCGGCGTGGTGATTTTCCTCATCCTCGGTTTCACGCTCGGCTGGCTGGTCGCCGCTGGCTTTGCCATCGGCGCGATCCTGTCGGGCGCAACCGGCTTCATCGGCATGAACGTGTCGGTGCGCGCCAACGTGCGCGTCGCGCAGGCCGCCACCAAATCGCTGGCCGGAGGGCTGGGGCTGGCCTTCAAGGCCGGCGCCATCACCGGCATGCTGGTGGCTGGTCTCGCGCTCCTCGCCATCACGCTCTATTTCGGTTTCCTCACCGGCACGCTGCACAAGGCGGCCAATGACCGCACCGTGATCGACGCGCTGGTCGCGCTCGGCTTCGGGGCGTCCTTGATTTCGATCTTCGCCCGTCTTGGCGGCGGCATCTTCACCAAGGGCGCCGATGTCGGCGGCGATCTGGTCGGCAAGGTCGAGGCCGGCATTCCGGAAGACGATCCGCGCAATCCTGCGACCATCGCCGACAACGTGGGCGATAATGTCGGCGACTGCGCCGGCATGGCGGCCGATCTGTTCGAGACCTATGCGGTGACGATCGTGGCCACCATGGTGCTGGCGTCGATCTTCTTTGCGACGACGCCCGCGCTCACAAACATGATGACCTATCCGCTCGCCATCGGCGGCGTTTGCATCATCACCTCGATCATCGGCACGTTCTTCGTCCGGCTCGGCGCCAGCAAGTCGATCATGGGCGCGCTCTACAAGGGCTTCATCGCCTCGGCCGTGCTCTCGCTTGGCGCCATCTGGTACGTGACCCGGGAATTGATCGGCTTCGGCCCCGTTCCCGGAACGAGCTACACGGGGCAATCGCTCTATATTTGCGCCGTCGCCGGTCTGGTGGTGACGGGTCTCATCATCTGGATCACTGAATATTACACCGGCACGAACTTCCGCCCGGTGAAGTCGATCGCTTCGGCCTCCGTCACGGGACACGGCACCAACGTGATCCAGGGCCTGGCGATCTCGCTTGAATCGACCGCGCTACCGGCCATCGTCATCATCGCCGGCATCCTGGTCTCCTATGGCCAGGCCGGATTGTTCGGCATCGCCATCGCGGTGACCGCGATGCTGGCGCTCGCCGGTATGGTGGTGGCGCTCGATGCCTTCGGCCCGGTTACAGACAATGCCGGTGGCATTGCCGAGATGGCGGGGCTGCCCAAGAGCGTGCGCAAGTTCACCGATGCGCTCGACGCAGTCGGCAACACCACGAAAGCGATCACGAAGGGCTATGCCATCGGTTCGGCGGGTCTTGGCGCGCTCGTGCTGTTTGCAGCCTATAACCAGGACCTGCTGTTCTTTTCGCACGACACGGCGCACTACCCGTATTTCACGGGCATCCATCTCGATTTCTCGCTCACCAATCCGTACGTGGTGGTCGGGCTGCTGTTCGGCGGCATGCTGCCTTATCTGTTCGCTTCGATGGGCATGACCGCGGTTGGGCGTGCTGCCGGCGCGATCGTTGAGGAAGTACGCCGGCAATTCCGCCAGAAGCCCGGCATCATGAAATACAAACAGAAGCCGGATTACGGCCGCGCGGTCGACATGCTCACCAAGGCCGCGATCAAGGAAATGATCGTGCCGTCATTGCTGCCGGTGCTCTCGCCGATCGTGGTCTACTTCGCGATCTATTTCATCGCCGGCGGCGGCGCTGCCGGTAAGTCGGCCGGCTTCTCGGCGGTCGGCGCGATGTTGCTCGGCGTCATCGTCACTGGATTGTTCGTGGCGATTTCCATGACCTCGGGCGGCGGCGCCTGGGACAACGCCAAGAAATACATCGAGGACGGCCATTATGGCGGCAAGGGTTCGGACGCCCATAAGGCAGCGGTGACCGGCGACACCGTCGGCGATCCCTACAAGGATACGGCAGGGCCGGCGATCAACCCGATGATCAAGATCACCAACATCGTGGCGCTCTTGCTGCTGGCCGCGCTCGCGCACTAGATCCGGCGCGCAACAAAGACAAAGGGCCCGCGCGTCACGCGGGCCCTTTCGTTTTGCGCGATTGAACCCGGATCAGAACGGCTTGAAGGACAGCGACTTGAGGATGTTGCGCAGATAGCTCAATTCCTCGCCGCCGGTCGGCGTGGTCTGCGAGAGGAAGTCGAACACCTTGCCATCCTTGAGGCCGTAATTGGCCAGCCGCATGACGTGGCGATCCTTGTCGAAATAGACCGCGATCACGCGCTGATCCTCGACGTCGTAGGGCATGAAGGCGGCCGCGCGCTGGCTCTTCTGCGAGATGTAATAGAACGCTTCGCCGTTCACGGTCGCAACGGTGGACGGCGTGCCGAGCACGATGAGCACCTGCTCCTGCGTGGCGCCGATCGGGATCTGTTCGAGCGCGCCTTCCTGGAGCACGTAGCCGCGTTGCAGCGTCTCGCTCATGCTGCTGCAACCGGCAAGCGCCAGTCCGAGGGCAAGCGCCAAGGCGGCGACGCCAATGCTTTTGAACTTGTAACGGGTCATCGTCCCCAAAGGCCGCAGCATCATTTCGGTCTTGCATCGGCGGCGGCGGTGACTTAACCGGGCCATCGGCCCAGCAAACCCCGAACCAGCGCGATGATTTTTCCCCGGTTTCGCCGCAAGCTGCGGCCCGACACCATTTCCGCCCTGTATGGCATGATCGTGGCGCAGGCGCGAATGCCCTGTTTTTACCGCGAATACGCCGTTGCGGACACGGTTAACGGCCGTTTCGACCTGATCGTGTTGCATCTGGCGCTGGCACTCGACCGGCTATTCCGGGATGCGACGTTGCGCGCTCTGGGGCAGGGCGTCTTCGACCTGTTTTGCCAGGACATGGACCGGAACTTGCGCGAAATGGGTATCGGGGACTTGGGTGTGCCCAAGCACATGCGCCGCATGGGCGAAGCGTATTATGGCCGCGCGCAGGCATACCGGGACGCCATTGCAGCCGACGATCCCGTCATGCTGGCCGAAGCCGTGGAACGCAATATCTATGGCGGGGCGCATGCTCCCGAAGCGGTCCAGCTTGCGGGTTATATGCGCGAGGCGGTACGTGATCTCGCGGCGCAGGATTCAGCGGACCTGGCGGATGGCGCCATGCACTTTCCAGACCCGCTGCAATGCTTTAAGACTATTCTCTAAGAGACTGAATTAATGGACAAAGTCGCAAAACCGTGGAGCGTGCCGGTGACCGTGGAGCATATCCCGGATGCCGGCCTGCATATGGACATCGAGGCGCCGGAGGCCGCGCGCGCGCAGATTGCCGGGCTCGCCGGATTGCGTGACTTGCCGCGGCTCGCGGCCGCGTTCGATCTCGCCCGCGTCGGCGCGGAGCTGCATCTTACAGGGCATGTCAAAGCCAAAGTCGGCCAGATTTGCGTCGTGAGCCTCGAGCCAATCGAGAGCGAGGTGACGGAAACGGTGGATTTGCGCTTCTTTCCGACCGCCGAAATTACGGAAGCCGAGCCGCAAAAGCTGCGCCAGCGTCCCAAAGGAGACGATGAACCGCCTGAGCCGCTGATCGGGGGCACGATTGATCTGGGCGCCCTGGCGGTCGAATTCCTCGTCCTTGGGATCGACCCCTATCCACGCAAGCCCGGCGTGGAATTCGCGCCGCCAAAGGCCGAGGACGGCGGCGAACATCCGTTCGCGGCGCTGGAAACTCTCAAAAAGCAGCTTGGCGGCGGGCAATCGTGACGCAAAGCCAAGCCGAGCGCTGCCGGGCCAACCGGCTTGTCTGCCGTGCCCGAGAGGTTATGGTCGCTCCGTCGCGTCGATTCCAGATGACTGCGCGGCCTGCGCCCACTTCGCCCAGGTCTATTCATGCCGGATAAAGTTCGCATCGCATTGGATGCCATGGGCGGCGACCATGGGCCGTCTGTCGTCCTGCCGGGCGCCGATCTCTCGCTTGCGCGCCATCCCGACATTGAGGTGCTGCTGTTCGGCGACCGCGCGGTGGTCGAGCCTCTGCTCGACAGTTTGCCGCGGCTGAAGGCTGCCGCCAAACTTACCCACACCGACGTCGCCATCCGCATGGACGACAAGCCGAGCCAGGCCTTGCGCTACGGGCGGTGGAAATCGTCGATGTGGCTTGCCATTGACGCGGTGAAAAAGGGCGACGCGGACGTGGCGGTCTCGGCCGGCAACACCGGCGCGCTGATGGCGATGGCGCGGTTCAATCTCAAGATGCTCGAAGGCATCGAACGTCCGGCGATCGCGGCGGTGTGGCCCACGGTCAAGGGCGAGGCGATTGTGCTCGATGTGGGCGCCTCGATCGGGGCCGACGAGGCGCATCTGATCAATCTGGCGGCCATGGGCAGTTCGATGGCGCGCGTTCTGTTCGATATCGAGCGCCCGAGCGTTGGCCTGCTCAATATCGGGGTCGAGGAGGTCAAGGGGCTGGAGTCCGTGCGCGAGGCCGGCCAACTGATGCGTGAGACGGAAGTCCCGCACTATTCGTATTATGGCTTCGTCGAGGGCGACGATATCGGCAAGGGCGTCGTGGACGTGGTGGTCACCGAAGGCTTTGCCGGCAACATCGCCCTGAAGACCGCCGAAGGCACCGCGCGCCAGTTCGCGCAATATCTCCGCTCCGCCATGAACCGTACCTGGAGCGCGCGCCTCGGCTACCTGCTGGCGCGGTCGGCTTTCGGGGTGTTGCGCGAAAAGATGGACCCGCGCAAAGCCAATGGCGGCGTATTCCTCGGCCTCAACGGCATCGTCATCAAGAGCCACGGCGGCGCCGACGCCGAAGGCTATGCCTCGGCGATCGACATCGGCTACGACATGGTGCGTTACGAATTGCTCGGCAAGATTCGTGATTCCATGGCGCGCGATCTGCGGGTGGCCGCGGATGCCCGGTTGGCGAGCGGAGCGACCTCGTGAGCGTTTTGCGTTCGGTTGTCCTCGGCTGCGGCAGTTATCTTCCCGCGCGCATCGTCAGCAATGACGAGCTGGCCCATTCGGTGCAGACCACCGACGAGTGGATCGTGCAGCGCACCGGCATCCGCGAGCGCCATATCGCCGCCGCCGGCGAGATGACGTCCGATCTGGCGCTGCATGCGGCGCGCGCGGCACTTGCCAGCGCGCATGTCGAGGCGAATTCGATCGATCTGATCGTGCTGGCGACGTCGACGCCGGACCAGACGTTTCCGGCAACCGCTGTGTCGGTGCAGGCCGGTCTCGGCATTACGCGCGGCGCGGCCTTCGATCTGCAGGCGGTATGCTCGGGCTTCGTCTATGCGCTGTCCGTCGCCGACGGGATGCTCAGGGGCGGCGGCTTCAAGCGCGCGCTGGTGATCGGGGCCGAGACCTTTTCGCGCATCCTCGACTGGAACGACCGCACCACCTGCGTCCTGTTCGGTGACGGCGCAGGCGCAGTCGTCCTGGAAGCCCAGGAGCAGCCCGGCAACAAGGACGATCGCGGCATTCTCACCACGCATCTGCGCTCGGACGGACGCCACCGCGCCAAACTCTACGTCGACGGCGGGCCGTCCTCGACCCAGACCGTCGGCCATGTGCGCATGGAGGGTCGCGAAGTATTCAAGCATGCGGTCGCCATGATCACCGACGTGATCGACGACGCCTTCAAGGCGACCGGCACCGGCGCTGCCGACATCGACTGGTTCGTGCCGCACCAGGCCAACAAACGCATCATCGACGGCTCGGCGCATAAACTGGGGATCGCGCCCGAGAAGGTGGTCATCACCGTCGACCGGCACGGCAATACCTCGGCCGCCTCCATCCCGCTGGCTTTGGCGGATGCGGTGGCGGACCGGCGCATCAAGCGCGGCAATCTGATTTTGCTGGAGGCCATGGGCGGCGGCTTCACCTGGGGTTCGGCGCTGCTGCGTTGGTGAGGCCGGCCGGCATCCGGCGGCCTTGCCCGAGGCGTCGTCAAATCGTCACCAACCCGTTGACCCATTCGGCCGATGCTAATAACGTCGATAATTCAGCGGGATATCTTCGCCAGGGGCAGGGCAGGCGATGACCGGTAAAACAGTGACGCGCGCGGATCTGTGCGAGGCGGTCTACCAGAAGGTAGGGCTTTCGCGGACAGAGTCCGCTTCGCTTGTGGAGTTGGTGCTCAAGGAGATCACCGACTGCCTTGAGCGTGGCGAAACGGTCAAGCTGTCCTCGTTCGGCTCGTTTGTTGTGCGCAAGAAGGGGCAGCGCATCGGGCGCAATCCGAAGACCGGCAAGGAAGTGCCGATTTCGCCGCGCCGCGTGATGGTGTTCAAGCCGTCGGCGATCCTCAAGCAGCGCATCAACGGCCATGTCGTCGCCGACGAGGTCGAGCGCGCGTGATCGCGGAAACCGGGACTTGGGTTTCCGGAAGTGTTCGCGCGGTGTAGAGTTGTCGTTTCCCGAGTAACGCGTTCAACGTCCAGCACGGAGTAGGCCGCTTTGGATCACAAGGCGCCGGAAGCGTTTCGCAGCATTAGTGAAGTGGCGGATGAACTCGATCTGCCGCAGCATGTGTTGCGTTTTTGGGAGAGCCGCTTCCGCGACATCAAGCCGATGAAGCGCGGCGGCGGGCGGCGCTATTACCGTCCCGACGACGTGAACCTGCTACGCGGCATTCGTCACTTGCTCTACGGCGAGGGCTACACCATCCGCGGCGTGCAGCGGATTTTGCGCGAGCAGGGGCCCAAGTTCGTCGCCATGGTCTGGCAGGAGGGCGCGCCGCAGCCCCCGCATGGGGCCGGCGAGGAGGCCGAGTTCGATGAGGAGACCGCGTCCGTAAGCGACGTGATGGAAGAGGAAAGCGGCCTGCGCGGCCGGCTTGGCTCGCTGATCGGCCGCGACCTGGGCGAGCGAGCCGATGCCGGCGAGGCGCGCCGGGAGCCCCCGCTGACCGGAGCGCCGGAGCCGCGCGTCGAGGCCACTGATCGTGCGATATTCCAGCCGGACGAGCCGGCGCCGATCCCGCCAGTGGAAATGCCGGCTGCCGCGCCGGTAAGCCAGCCGCTAGCCCCAAGGGCCCGGCTGGCGCGCGACGATGTGCGCCGGCTGCATGCGGTGCTGCATGAGTTGGCCGAGTGCCGCAAGCTGATCGAGGCCGTTTCCAGGCGTCCCGAATAGGGGCCAAGCGCCTCAAAGTGCAACCATATTTAGCGTCGGATTGAACCAAACCCGCGTGGTACGGGACCAATTCACCGTGTAGGATGAGTGAGCCGGTGCATTTTGACCGGCAAGGGTGGGGCATGCGGCGTATCGCAACAGTGGCGTTTCTGGCGGCCGCGATGGTCGCCGGCGGCCCGCATCAGGCCCGCGCGCAGGTTGGGCCGGGACCCACACCGGCCGGCGTGGCAGGTTCCGGCATTACGGCGCTTGGCGGCGTTGCAATCGGTGCGATCGCCGCCGGAGCCGCCGGCCCGATCATCGGCACCATCGTGCTCGGCCGCGAGCTCACGCCCAACGAAGTTTATCGTTTTGAACTGAGCGTCTTCCTCGGGCCCGTTGGCTGGGTGCTTGGACCGCGATTGTTCCCGGATACGCCCGGCGGCGGCAACCAGCCGTCACATAATTCACGCGGACCGCGATCGCCGCGTAGCAACACCGCGCCGGCGCGCAACATCAATATCCCGCCGCCGGGCGCACCGTTCGTGCCCGACGAAGTGCTGCTTGAATTCGACGCCGGCACATCGTCGCAGACGATCGCGACGCTGACCGGCAACCTGCAACTCGCGCCGCTCGAGACGCAGACCTTCCCAACCACGGGCCGGGTGTTGCAGCGCATGCGGATCATCGGCTCCGGCACGGTGCGCGCGACCTTGGGCCGGATGCGGGGCGCGGGCTTCGGGCAAATTTCGGCCGGGCAGGCGAACTTCCTCTACACCGCCGCGCAGACGCAACCGCCGGCGGCGCAAAGCAACGCGCCAAATCCGAGCGCAAATCCGAACGCAACTCCGAGCTCAAGTCCGAGTCCAAGCCCCGACCCCGAGCAATATGTCGTCCCCAAAATGCATTTGCTGGAAGCGCACCGCATCACCAACGGCGACGACGTGATCGTGGCGGTGATCGATTCCAAGATCGACACGCAACATCCCGATCTCGCCGGAGTGTTCGCCGGCGAGTTCGACGCGCTCGACAATCCGAATGCGCCCCCGCATGAGCACGGCACGGCGATGGCCGGCGCCATCGCGGCGCACGCGAAGCTTCTGGGTGTTTCGCCCAAAGTGAAGCTGCTCGCCGTGCGCGCTTTTGCCGGCGAAAAAGAAAGCGCGCAGGGCACGACGTTCAATATCCTCAAAGGCGTGCAATGGGCCATCGGCAAGGGCGCGCGCATCATCAATATGAGCTTTGCCGGGCCGCCGGACCCGATGCTGCGCAACCTGCTGGCCAATGCACATCTGCGCGGCGTGGTTCTGATTGCCGCCGTCGGCAACGCGGGACCGAAGTCGCCGCCGCTTTATCCCGCTGCCGACCCCGAGGTAATCGGCGTGACAGCGACCGACGCCGACGACAGGCTGTTGAAGGTCGCCAATCGCGGACCGCAGGTGGCAATCGCCGCGCCCGGCGTTCAGATTCTGGAGCCGGCGCCTGACGGTACCTATCAGGTCACGACGGGCACGTCGGTTGCCGCGGCGCACGCGACCGGCGTTGCCGCGCTGCTGCTGGCGCGCAAGCCCGACCTCAAGCCGGACGAGGTGCGCAGCCTGTTGGAGCGTTCGGCGCGCCATATTCCCGGCAACAAGCGCGATGTCGGCGCCGGCGTGATCGACGCATTGCGCGCGATCGACGCCATCAACAGCAATTAGCCGAAAAATTC
>DATATS010000264.1:0-2063 GCA_036268675.1 Pseudolabrys sp. | reverse complement strand
CTTCTCGTCCATCGAGGCTGTCCTATTTGAGGAAGCCGAGCACCGCGTCGGTGAATTCCTTGGGTTGCTCGACATTGGAGATGTGGGCTGCGTCGAGCGCCACGAGTTTGGCGCCCTTGATCTGCTGCGCGATTGCTTCGCCCGCCGCCGGCGGCGTTGCCGGATCCTGCGTGCCGACGATGACCAGAGTGGGAGTCGTGATGCGCGGGTTGCTGGCGCGGAAATCCATGTCGCGGATCGCCTCGACGCAGCCGACATAACCTTCCTGATTGCTCGTGACGAACATCGTTCTCATGCGCTCGATGGCCTGCGGCGCCCGTTCGCGGAAGCCCTTGGTGAACCAGCGCTCCATATTCGGCTCGACCAGCGCTGCGAGGCCCTTCTCGCGCACGAATTTGATGCGGTCGGCCCACGGCGCCTTATCGGCGTAATAGAAATTCGTGTTGGCGAGGACGAGCTTCTCGACCCGGTCGGCGGCGTTGGCGCCGAGCCATTGACCGTCCATGCCGCCCATCGACAGGCCGCACCAGTTCATCTTCTTGATCTTGAGCGCGTCGAGGATCGCAAGAATGTCGCGGCCGAAGCGCTCGAAACTGTAGGGGCCCTTCGGCGCGCCGGATTTGCCGTGGCCGCGACGGTCGTAGCGCACCAGGCGAAAATGCCTGGCGAATTCGGCCGCTTGGTCGTCCCACATATGCAAGTTGGTGCCGAGCGAATTCGACAGCATCAGCACCGGAGCGCTCTCGCCGCCTTCGACCTCGACATTGAGCGGGCAGCCGTCATCGGCAGTGATCGTTGGCATGTATATCCTCCGTGAAAGTCCCGCGCTTGTTGCCGGTTGACCTTGGCGCACACCCTTAAAGGGCTTAAAGGCGGCTGCAAAGGCCTTTTCAGCGGGCTTTCGAAGGCTTAAAGCCCGTGTGCTGGATATTACGGTTCGCGATTGCGAAGGAGACGCCGATGGCGATGACAATGACAGGCGAGGTTCAGCTCGCGGCCAGCCGAGAGGTTGTCTACGCAAAGCTCAACGACGCCGAGGTGCTCAAGGCCTGCATTCCCGGCTGTGAGGAACTGATCAAGCTCTCCGACACGGAAATGACGGCGGTCGCCACCACCAAGATCGGGCCGGTGAAAGCGCGGTTCAAGGGCAAGGTCCATCTCACCGACCTCGATCCGCCGAATGGCTACAGGATTTCCGGCGAGGGTGACGGCGGAGTGGCCGGCTTCGCCAAAGGCGGCGCGACCGTGGCGCTTGCCGAAAAGGACGGCGGCACGCTGCTCACCTATAACGTCGAAGCCCAGATCGGCGGCAAGCTCGCCCAGCTCGGCCAGCGTCTGGTGAATGGCGCGGCCAAGAAAATCGCCGACGATTTTTTCCAGAAATTTGCCGCAACGGTCGCCGCCGGCTGAGGCTTCCGATCACCGCGCTGTGAGCGATCTTGGCCCTTTGACTCCCTTGACCCGGCCACCGCTCGGGGTTCAGAGTCATTCTAATCCGGGCCGAAATCGCCACGATTTTGGCTCCGATGCACCGCCGCCGGCATTAGGTGGGGTGAAAAGAGGGCCTTTGGCCCCGAATTTGGGAGGAACGTCATGTCAGCGGTGTCCATGACGGTGAACGGCAAATCCGTTACCGGCGATGTCGAGGCGCGCACCTTGCTGGTGCAATTCCTGCGCGAAAATCTCCGGCTCACCGGTACGCATGTCGGCTGCGATACCTCGCAGTGCGGGGCTTGCGTCGTGCATATCGACGGCATCGCCGCCAAGGCTTGCACCACGCTCGCGCTCCAGTGCGAGGGCGCCAAGATCACCACCATTGAGGGATTGGCCGAGCCGGGCGGCGCATTGCATCCGATGCAGGAGGCGTTCCGCGAGCATCACGGGCTCCAGTGCGGCTATTGCACGCCGGGCATGATCATGGCGGCGCTCGATATCGTGCGCCGGCGCGGCAACGATCTCGACGAGCACACCATCCGCGAACAGCTCGACGGCAACATCTGCCGCTGCACCGGCTATCACAACATCGTCAAGGCGATCGCCGCCGGCGCGAAGGCCATGGGTAA
>DATATS010000263.1:0-7963 GCA_036268675.1 Pseudolabrys sp. | reverse complement strand
CCTTCCGGCAAGGACGAGAGCCGCCGCATCCTCACCGACGAGATGATCAACCAGAACCTCGCCGGCATCCGCCAGATCTTCGGCAAGTTTATCAAATTCGACGGCCAAGAAAACGATAGCGGCGGCAACGCGCTGATGGCCAACAACGCCGACTGGCTGAACACACTCAACTACATCGACTTCCTGCGCGACGTCGGCCGACATTTCTCGGTCAACCGCATGTTGTCCTTCGACTCGGTCAAGATGCGCCTCGACCGGCAGCAGGAGCTGTCGTTCCTCGAATTCAACTACATGGTGCTGCAAGCTTACGATTTCGTCGAGCTGAACAAGCGCACCGGCTGCGTTCTGCAGATGGGCGGCTCCGACCAATGGGGCAACATCGTCAACGGCATCGACCTCGGGCGACGGATGTCGAACGTGCAGCTTTTCGCGCTGACCTCGCCGCTGATCACCACGGCCTCGGGCGCGAAGATGGGCAAGACCGCGGCCGGCGCGGTCTGGCTCAACGCCGACCTGGTGAGCCCATATGACTATTGGCAATACTGGCGCAACACCGAGGATGGCGACGTTGCGCGCTTCCTGAAACTGTTTACGACGCTGCCGCTCAATGACATCGCCCGCCTCGCCGCGCTGAGAGACGCCGAGATCAACGAGGCCAAGAAGGTTCTTGCCACGGAAGCAACCGCGCTGGTGCATGGCCGCGTGGCGGCCGATCAAGCCGCCGACACCGCGCGCAAGACCTTTGAGGAAGGCACGACCGCACTCGCATTGCCGAGCGTTTCGGTCGCGCGCAAGGATATCGCCGCCGGTCTCGGCATCCTGCATGCATTCGTTAGCGCAGGTCTTGCGGCGTCAAACGGCGAGGTGCGGCGCGCCATTGCCAATAATGCGATACTGGTCAACGACGTGCGCGTCACAAGCGACAAGCACACGATCGGCGAGAAGGACCTCACCGCGGATGGTGTGATCAAGCTCTCCCTCGGCAAAAAACGGCACGTGCTGCTCAAGCCAACCTGAGCGCAATAATTTTCCGGCGCATGATCTATTCCGAAAACCGGTTCCCACTTTTCGGGATCATGCGCTACTGCTTTGGCGGCGTGAAGTTCTGATCAAAACTTCCCGGCGAGGGAATGAATTTTCGCAGCAGGCCGGGGGCGATCGCCGTAACCGGATTGATCGTGATGCGCGGCGCACTCGGCGGCCCGGTCGCCTCGTAGGTAATGCCGAGCAGGCCTTCGTTGTTTCCGCCGCCGAGAAACAGGCCGACGATCGGGATTTGCCCGAACATGTTGTTGAGACCGTAGAATGGCACGAACGTGCCACGCAGATGCACCGCGTTGTTGACGTAATCGACCTGCCCCTCAACCGTCACCCCAAGCAAGGGTCCGCGCACGACGCCATCGCGCACCGCCATCTTGCCCGGGAAACGCGTGAAATCCGCGCGCATTTCGGAGAACTGCACGCTGCCGCGCTTTACGCCCGGCGCGCCGGAGACGACACGCTCAAGCGCGGGTTCGTTTCGCACGACGAAATTTCGGATACTGAGGCTGCCGATTTGCGGCGCCTGCTCCTGCGTCGGTGGATCCATCGCCACCCACATTTGCCCGCCGAACATGCGCGGGTACATGTCCGTGAACCGAAACAGCGCGCCCGCGTCATCGGTCTCGAAATAGACCACCTGGTGCTTGTCGCTGGCGCGTAACCGCAAGTCGCCGATGAGCGGCGTGTCGCGGCCGATCTTTGCCTTCAGCATGAATTGGCGGATGTGGCCGCCCCGTCGCTGCAGCTTAAGATCAAGTCCGCGCAGCGCTTCGCCATTGTGGCCCGCAACGGTGCCGATCTTGATGTCGAGGTCGAGGTCGATCTGCTTTTGCCTTTGCTTGGGCTTGTCAGGCGTGTGGCCTGCCAACGATGCCTTCACGAAGTTGCGCCCGTCATAGACATCGCCATACATGCTCACACGCAGCACGCCGTCGCTGCCGCGATCGGCTTTGAGCGTGGCCTTGTCGCCGTCCGACAGACTGAAGACCGGGAAATTCGCCGACACGATCTCGCTCATGTCGTCGATTTCGACCGATCCCTTTACGTGCGCGCCAGAGCCGGAAATGGAGAGATCGTCAAAACGGATATCCTTGCCGCTGCGCACAAGCATGCCGGTTGCGCGCGCCGGCTTGCCGGCAGGCTTGACCCAACCCGGAAGAAGATTGTCGATCTTCAGCGACGTAAGATCGGCGTCCACATTCATGTGCACGTCGGGACTATCGTCGCCGACCTCGGCGTCAACCTTGACCGGGATTGTGCCGGTCACGGTGTCGCCGAAATCGATGCCGAGCCGGCGGCGTGCGGCGTCGTCGATGTTTGCGCGCAGGCGCAATTCGGCGTGCGGCGATGCGATGGTCTTGGTCAGCGAGATAATCGCCGGCGTGTTGTTGATCTTGACGTCGCCCTTGACCACGTAGCCGTCGCGTGAGGCCGTCACCCGCAACGACGACGCTTCAACCTTGCGGCCCAGCAGCAATTTGTCGGCGGCAAAATTGGTCAGATCGGCAGTGATCGTATAGCGCGGCGGATCGGTTGGAAGCTTGCGCGAAATCTGCATGTTGACGGCGACCTGCGCGGCAACGTTACCGCGGCTCGCATTGGGGTCGAGGGAGATGGCGGCTTCGCCCTTTAGGGCATCGCTCGACAGCAATGCGGCGGCCGCCGCCATGCTGCCATCGATTCGGAAACTCACCTGCGCCTGCGCCGGTTTGGGATGCGTGTCCGGCACCACGAAAACGCCGCTGGTGATGGAGAGCTTGCGGCCCGGCGTCACTTCCGCGGTGCCGCGGCCGAGACTGACATTGGCATTGCGCCCGATGACACGGACTGTGAGATCGGCATCCCGGATCGCCGGCAGGGTTTCAATCGGCCGCAGCGTCGTTGCGCTGGTGACGATATCGATGGACAGGCCGTCGTCGGGCAGCGGCGGGCCGTTCGTTCTGAACGCCGGCAGCGGCGCATTACCGGCAATCACCAGACGCTCGATCGTCCCGCCCGAAATATGACTTTCCACCCAGTCACGTACGTCGGCCGCCGCAAAGACCGGCCAGATTCGCTTGATGACCGACACCGGCATGCGCGTGCCGGCGACGCCGAACGCCAGGTGCGGGACCGCGCCGGAATAGTCGAGGCTGCCGGTGACCGCGACGCCGACATTATGCGAAGGACGCGTATCGACCCGGCTGAAATCGCCTTGATCGAGGTCGATGCGGTGACGGACGGTGTCGATACGCGCGCGAACCGTCGCGCGATTGAGGGCAAAGCCTTCCGGGTCGTCGGATCCGGGCGGCGGCGCCAAAATTGCCGGATCGATCACCGCGTTGCTGCGCCCCATTGTCAGGGCCCAGACACCATTCTCGTCGCGCGGCGTTTCCAGCACGGCGGTCATTGTGAACTGGTCGCCGCCGGCGTGGATCTGGAACGGCACCACCAGCGCGCGGCGCTGTGGGTCCCAGTTGAAGCGGAAATCAGCGTGGTCGACCTTGATATTGGCCAGCGCGCTTTCGCGATCGATGATCGTGCCGCTGTCTGCGATCACCTCGCCCTGCATTTGCTGGAGCGAGCCGTCAGCCGCAATATCGGCACGCATGCTCGCCGACAATGGCAGGTCGGCCTCGTAGTTTCCTTCGTTGAGGCGCATCGCGAGCAGAATGTCGCGCGAGGAGACGTGACGCGCCTCGAGGCCGACCGCGCGTACGCCGCCGCCGAGCGGCCGCATGGCGGCGCTGATGACCCACGGCCGCTTCGGATCGTCCGAGGCCAGCCGGAAAATCACGCCGCCTTGCGATGGCCGCGTCAAACTGGCGTTGATGCGCGGGAAAGACCAATGCTTGCCGTCGCGTTGGTCGTCGACGGTCAGGTTGCCGTTCTTCAAGCCGAGTTCGCGCAGATCGTGGCCATAGAGTCCCGTGGCGCCAAGGCCATCGATCCAGGCGAGAGCTCCCGCGACATCCTTCACTCCGGTGCGCAACGGTCCGCGCGGCACGATGGATTCGGCTGTCTTCGCGTTCGGGGCAGGCGCAAGTGGCGGCGATGCGGTCGCGATCGGCCGCTTGTCGGCGCCGGCAAATATAGTGACGTTGCCGTTCTTCTCGATGCGCACCGCCAACTCGGCACCGACCAGATTTAGGCTCACCGCGCGCAGCTTGCCTTGCAATAGACTGATACCGGACAGACCGACTTCCGCTTTCGGCGCGCTCGCCACCACCGTGCCGTCGCTGTCGCGCACCACGATGTCACGCAATCGTAGCGAAGCGCGGCCGTTCTCGTCGCGCTCGATCTGGGTGCCACCGACCGCGACGCTACGATTGCCGCCGAAATTCTGCTCGATTGCCGCCTTCAGCCAGGGCGTCGCCATGTCCAGTTCGATGGGACCGATGGACAAGCGCCACCACAAGGCGACAACGCCGGTAACGCCGAGTGCAAAACAGAGCGTCGCCGCCCAGAACAGCCGCCGCACGATGCGCCGTTGCAGGAAGCGGACGATCCCGCGGCGCAGATCGCCCCAGCGGCGCCGGCCGGACTCGTAATTTGCCTGATGGTGACGGTGATGATCGGCGTGGTGACGAATATGGTGAGCTTGCGCGTGGCTTGCGCTCGCCGCGTGATGAACCGGATGCTTGGGGGTGTGCTCGCTGCGTGTCATGCCCTGATGGGCGCCCCTCGTCCGCCGCGTTGCGCAATTTTCCGAGTCGGCCCAATGCCGTCAAGCGCGGCCGGTGTCACACCTCTTCTGAGCCGCTTGCGTCCGCCCGACGCAAGTGGCAACTGCAACATTGACCGGGCGAAAACGACGAAAGGAAGGCATATGGCGGGCGAGCTTGTCGCGGGGACGAAGGCTCCGCGGTTCAGGCTGTCGCGCGACGGGGGAACCGAGGTCTCATTGCGGAATTTCAAGGGGTGCAACCTGGTTCTCTATTTCTATCCGAAGGCCGACACGCCGGGCTGCACCAAAGAGGCAATTGCATTCTCCGCGCTGCGTGCGGCATTTGCCGCCGCGAGCACCGAGATTCTCGGAGTTTCGGCCGATTCGGTTTCGGCGCAGGATAAATTCAAAACCAAGCACAGACTGAAGATCGCGCTTGGGTCCGACGAGTCGAGGACGATGCTGCGAGCCTACGGGGCTTGGGGCGAGAAATCGATGTACGGGCGAAAATACATGGGGGTGATCCGCATGACCTTCCTCATCGACGCCAAAGGCCGCATTGCCCGCGTCTGGCCGAAGGTGCGCGTCGCGGGTCATGCCGAAGAGGTGCTGATGGCCGCGCGCGCGTTGTAATCGCCTGCGTTTTCAGGCGAATTTTACGCCGGCGTAGGGGAAATTTCTGGTTTCTTAACCATATCCGATTGATATCGACGATCAGTTCCAGGGCCGCCGGCTCGACCACGGCCGGACCGGCAGAGGCCGTCGATGTCGTATTCGTCCCCGTCCTATTATCCGACCGCCGACTATGCCGCGCGCAGCGCGCCGCCGCGTGCTCAATCGGCTGCAAGCGTCTCGCGCCATCTGCACCGCTCGAACACCGACTACACGCTGGTGCACGGCGGGCGCCAGGTCCGCATCGGACCGGTGGCATTCTGGATCGTGGTCGGCACATTGGTGGTGATGGCGATCTGGTCGATCGCGACCGGAACATATTTCGCATTTCGCGAGAACGTGCTCACCCGCCTGATCGGGCACCAGGCTGAAATGCAATTCGCCTATGAGGACCGCATCGCCGAATTGCGCGCGCAGGTCGATCGCATCACCAGCCGGCAATTGCTCGACCAGGAACAGTTCGAGCAGAAACTCAATGGGCTGCTGCAACGCCAGTCCGTTCTCGAACAACGTTCGTCGGCGCTCGCCGGCGACCTGAGCGCAACCGGCTCGATCCGCCCGCAGCACGTCACGCGCCCATCGGCGGAGCCGGTCAACCGGCCGATAAAGGCCTCGCCGATCAGCGACACGGTGATCTACGTCACGCCGCCAGACCGCGAAGCCAGGCTTGAATCGCGCGAACTGCCGGAGAGTGCGACGCGCATCGCCAGTCGCGGCGATACGAGCGGACTCTACGGGGTGCTCGCGCGCGTGTCGGCTTCGCTCGACAAGGTTCATCACAGGCAGACCGTCGCGCTCACCGATCTGGAGGAGCACGTCGACAGCCGCGCGCTCCGCATGCGCAGCGTGCTCGCCGATCTCGGCGTCGATCCACGACGCTTGCCAGCCGGAGGCGCTAGCGGGGGCCCATTCGTGCCCCTGAAAGCGCCGCGCTCGGGCGCCAGCACCTTCGAGCGTCAGATCTATCGCATCAATGTCGCGCGCGCGCAGATCGGCCAATACGCCCAGACGCTTGTCACGGTCCCGGTGCGCAAGCCTGTCACGGGCGAGATCGACATGAGTTCGCCGTTCGGTGTGCGCATCGATCCGTTTCTGGGCCGGCCCGCCATGCACAGCGGCATCGATCTGCGCGGTGAGATCGGCGAGCCGGTGCATGCCACCGCCGACGGCCGCATTTCAATTGCCGGTCGCGACGGGGGCTACGGCAATATGGTCGAAATCGATCACGGCAACGGTTTTGCAACCCGCTATGGCCACTTGTCGGAAATCGACGTGAAGGTCGGACAACGCGTGCGCATCGGCGAGGTGATCGGCAAGATCGGCTCGACCGGTCGTTCGACCGGCCCGCATCTACACTACGAGACCCGCGTCCACGGCGAGGCCGTCGACCCGCAGAAATTCCTGCGCGCGGGTGTCCGGCTTGGCCGCGCGTTGCAGGGCTAGCGCTACTCAACGTCCTCGACATGTTCCGGTCCGCCACCGAACGCCTTCTGCGCCAGCGCCGCCTGCATGAACGGGTCGAGATCGCCGTCGAGCACGCCGCCGGTGTCGGAGGTTGAAACGCCGGTGCGCAGGTCCTTGACCATCTGATAGGGCTGCAACACGTAAGAGCGGATTTGATGCCCCCAACCGATATCGGTCTTGGCGGCCTGATCCGCGACGGCCTTCTCCTCGCGCTTGCGCATTTCCGCTTCAAACAGGCGCGCCCGGAGCATGTCCCAGGCGATCGCGCGGTTGCGATGCTGCGAGCGGTCCTGCTGCACCTTCACCACGATATTGGTCGGGATATGCGTCAGGCGCACCGCCGACTCGGTCTTGTTGACGTGCTGACCGCCGGCGCCGCTTGAGCGCATGACGTCGGTACGCACATCATTTTCGTTGATCTCGATCTTGATGCGGTCGTCGACCACCGGAAACACCACGACGCTGGCAAACGACGTGTGCCGCCGCGCGTTGGAATCGAACGGCGAGATGCGCACCAGCCGGTGCACGCCGTTCTCACTCTTGAGCCAGCCATAGGCGTTGTGGCCTTTGATCGTCACTGTCGCCGATTTGAGACCGGCGCCCTCGCCTTCGGTCTCCTCAACCCACTCTACCTTGTAGCCATGCCCTTCCGCCCAGCGGATATACATGCGCATCAGCATGCCAGCCCAATCCTGGCTCTCAGTGCCGCCGGCCCCGGCATGGACTTCGAGATAGGCATCGTTGGCGTCGGCCTCGCCCGAGAGCAGCGCTTCCAGTTCGCGCCGCGCCACCTCGGCCTTGAGCCGCTTGAGGCCGGATTCGGCTTCCACGATGGCCTTGTCGTCCTTCTCGCCCTCGCCCAGATCAATCATGGTGAGCCCGTCGTCGAGCTCCTGCTCCATGCGTCCGATGGCCTTGATCTGATCTTCCAATGCATCGCGCTCGCGCATCACGCGTTGCGCGCGCGCCTGGTCGTCCCACAATTTTGGATTCTCGGCCTCTTTGTTCAGCTCGGCGAGGCGGCGCGTCGCGGTGTCGACGTCAAAGATGCCTCCTCAGCAGCGTGAGCGACTGCTTGATCTCTTCGACCAGATTTTGCGTTTCCGCGCGCATCGGGATTGTCCGTCGCCGCTAACAGGC
>DATATS010000262.1:0-8272 GCA_036268675.1 Pseudolabrys sp. | reverse complement strand
CGGCTCGACGATCCGACGCCGATGACCAAGAAAATCATGTCGGAAATTTTCATCAACATGAACCGCACCATCTGCCACCGCACATTGCGGCGCGGCGCTTTTCGCGGCGCCTATGTGGTGACGGCGCGATTTAATGAAACGCCCGACGAGAAAAGGCTCGCCACTCTGATCGACGAACTGGTCCAGGACACCGGCATTGCCGGCGCTGAAATATGGATGGCGACCGATCCCGCCGGCCAGCCGGTGTCGATGGAGGAGAAAATGCGCGGCGGCGACAAGAAGATCAAAGCCTGCCTGATGGCCGATACGTTGCGTCGAGCCGATGCGGAAAAACTGGGGGGACGCTTCGCGCGCGAATTCTCCGGCGCCGACGTCGGCGTGTTTCGCGTGCTTTGCCAGATCGGGCGGGGTGATTTGTGAAATCGCTGCTGCCGCTTGCCGAAAAAATCGCCGCGCGCCTGATCGCTCGCAAGGAGACGATTGCGGTTGCCGAATCTTCGACCGGCGGGTCGATCGCGGCGGCCTTGCTCGCCGTGCCCGGTGCGTCGGCCTATTTTCTCGGCGGCGCGGTGGTCTATACCAAGGCGGCGCGCGCCGGCCTGCTCGGCATCTCCGAGAAGGATATGGAAGGCATGCGCGCTTCGACCGAAGCCTATTCGCTGATGATCGCGCGCCGCGTGCGCGAGCGGCACGGCGCGACCTGGGGTCTCGGCGAAACCGGCGCGACGGGCCCGACCGGCAACCGTTACGGCGACGCGGCCGGGCACACATGCATCGCGGTTGCCGGGCTGTCGGAACATGCGATCACGCTCGAAACCGGCGGCGCCGACCGGGTGGCAAACATGGATGCGTTCGCCAGACGCGCGCTCGAACTGCTTTTGGAAGTGATGCCGGCGAAGTAGCGGGGGCTACTCCGCCGCTTCCGCCATCTCCGAGCGCACGATAGCGCGGAATTCATCGATCAGCTGCAGGCCCTTCGGCGTCTCGACATGCCAGAAGGTCCAGCCGTTGCAGGCCTCCAGCCCTTGCGCCAGCGCGCCCATCTTGTGGATCGAGCCGACACTGCCGTTGAGCGACACGGCGCCGTCGGCGCGCACCAGTGCCTTGTGGCGCCTCTTGGCGTCGACCAGTCTGACGCCCGGTGTGACAAGCCCGCGTTCGATCAGCGCCGAGAACGGCACCCGCGGAGCCTCGCGCGCGGTGACGAAAGGCGCGAGCGCCGGCGCGTCGATCAATTTGGTCGCGGCGATGCGCTTGTCGGCGGCTTTGGCGTAACTCGCGTCGCGCTCGCAGCCGACGAAGCGGCGGCCGAGTTTTTTTGCGACAGCGCCGGTGGTGCCGGTGCCGCAGAACGGATCGAGCACCAGATCGTCGAGCCGCGAACTGGACAGGATCACGCGCGCGAGCAGCGCCTCGGGCTTTTGCGTTGGATGCAGCTTCTTGCCGTCGCGGCCCTTGAGCCGCTCCTCGCCGGTGCACAGCGGCAGGGTCCAGTCGGAACGCACCTGGATGTCCTCGTTGCCGGCTTTGAGCGTCTCGTAATTGAAGGTGTAGCCCTTGGCGGCCGGATCGCGCGACGCCCAGATCATGGTTTCGTGCGCGTTGGTGAAGCGGCGGCCGCGGAAATTCGGCATCGGGTTCAACTTGCGCCAGATCACGTCGTTGAGGATCCAGAACCCCATGTCCTGCATGATGGCGCCGACGCGGAAAATATTGTGGTAGGAGCCGATCACCCAGATGGTGGCGGCGGGCTTCATCACGCGCCGGCAGGCAGTCAGCCAGCCTCTGGTGAATTCGTCATAGGCCGAGAAGCTCGCGAATTTGTCCCAGTCGTCGGTGACCGCATCGACATGGGAATTGTCCGGCCGCTTGAGATCGCTGGCGAGCTGAAGATTGTAAGGCGGGTCGGCGAACACGAGATCGACGGAACCGGCCGGCAATTTTGCCATCTCGGCGACGCAGTCGCCGACCAGGATGCGATGCTGGTGTGGAGCTTCTGAAACTCCACGGGGCGCCCGTGAGGGCGCCCCGCGACGCGACACAACCATGACTCAGGACTCTGACTCAAGGGACGACGCGTGCCGGCGACGCGGGACCTACAACCGACAGGCCGCCACTATGCTGTCTCAAGGTGAAGAAACGGTTTATGGAGCGTGCGCCGAAGTGGGCAAATTCTGCCTACAGTACCGTGGCTTAGCACCGGTATCGGATGCCCGAAAATGCGCCGAATTGGACGCAAATGGCCTGCGATACATTCGAAGCTGCGCGGTCTGATTTTCGTATTTCGCGCCGATCCTTGAAAATGGCGGAGTGCCCTGTTACTGGTTCGCACGTTCCGGGCCATCGACAACCGTCCGGTCAGCTGCCCAGCAGTCAAGTGTTGTCTCACTCCGCTCCGGAGGTGGGACATGTCTTGCGGCAGCGCCACTTGCAGTTCAGTCAAATCGATCGATAGCGCGCAGACTCCAAGCGCGGTCACACATTCGTCTTGGTTTTCGCGATGCTTGGCTAAAGTCGGCCGGGTCCTGAAAAGGGCACAGCGGCGCGAAATTTCAATCGCGTTTGAAAAGGCCCGGCAGCGGCGTATTTTGCTTGAGCTTGATGAGAGGCTGCTGCGGGATATCGGTGTAACCCGCGAACAGGCTGAACGCGAGGCGGGCAAGCCCTTCTGGAAATAGATGCGTTATCTGCGCAGCGCGGTGGCTTTGACGCAAAGGGCGACTTATTCTGGAGGTCAGGCAGGACAGACATGCCCGGCATCGACGAGAGCAGACAATTCGTGCCGCTGAAAATCGCGGTGCTGACCGTGTCCGACACGCGCGAGCTTGCCGACGATAAATCCGGCAACACGCTGGTCGAGCGCATCCGCGCCGCCGGTCATACTTTGGCCGAACGCTCCATCGTCAAGGACGACGTCGACGCGATCCGCCGCCATGTGAAGGCCTGGATCGAGGACAAGTTCATCGACGTCGTCATCACCACCGGCGGCACCGGCTTCACCGGCCGCGATGTCACGCCCGAGGCGATCGAGCCGCTGTTCGAAAAGAAAATGGACGGCTTCGCGACCATGTTTCTTCTGGTGAGCGAGAAGAAGATCGGCACCTCGGCGATCCAGACGCGCGCTACAGCCGGTGTGGCCAACGCGACCTATGTTTTCTGCCTGCCGGGCTCACCCGGGGCCTGCAAGGACGCCTGGGACGAGATTCTGCTGCATCAGCTCGATTACCGCTACCGGCCGTGCAATTTCGTGGAGATATTGCCGCGGCTCGACGAGCATTTGCGGCGGGGTAAGGCAAAAGACTCGACGGCGTAAGGCGAGGCCGTCGTCCCCCGCGAAGGCGGGGGACCCAGCGAAATCCGGCGCGGCGGCGAGTTCTGGATTGCCCGCCTGCGCGGGCAATGACGGCCAGATTTGAAAACTACAACTCCATATCCCAAAACTCCGCCACCACGTCCTGGCTCCAGGCATGGCGCTTTTCGCTCGCGGTGAGGGTGAAGCCCGCCTTCTCGTAAATGTAGCGCGCGGCGGTGAGCACGCTGTGCGTCCATAGCGTGATCTTCTTGTAACCGGCGGCGCGCGCAAAACGAACGCATTCATCGACCAGCCGCGCGCCGAGGCCAAGGCCGCGCCCCTTTGGATCGACGATCAGCAGGCGGATGCGCGCGACCTCGGGCGTGTCGTCCTTCACCAGCATGACGCAGCCGACATTCTCGCCGTTCAATTCGGCGATCCAGCAGCGCTCTCGCCTGGCATCGAATTTATTGGCGAAATCCGCCACGATCTGCGCGCACAAGCCCTCGAACGGTTCGGTCCAGCCGTATTCCTGCGCGTAGAGCGCGGCATGGCGCGAGACCATCCAGCCGAGGTCGCCGAGCTTCGGCTCGCGCAGGACATAGCCGGGCTTTGATTTGGCTGTGTCATCGGGCTTGCCTTCAAGCAGCGCTTCGATCTCGGTCATCGCCGCGACCAGCCGCGCCTGCTGATTGTGGTCGAGCTTGGCGAGCATGGCGCCGGTTGCTTCCTGCGAGCGCTTTTCGAACGGCGCGAAGTTGCTGCGGCCGCGCGCGGTCAAAGTGAGATGGCTTGCGCGCGCGTCCTTGGCCGAGGTCTTGCGGCTGATCAGACCCAGTTTCTCGAAATTGCGCAGCACGCGGGAAAGGTAGCCGGCGTCGAGATCGAGCGCGCGGCCGATGTCGCTGGCGGTACGCGCGCCATGCGCCAGCTCGTAGAGCACGCGCATCTCGCCCAGCGAATAGGGGCTGTCGAGATAGTTTTTGCGTAAGACGCCGATCTGACGCGTGTAGAAGCGGTTGAAGCGGCGCGCGGCGGCGACGCGCTCGGGGTTTGCGGGGCTCATGGCCGCGAGCGTCGGACAATTAGTTGACTAAGTCAAGCATCTGCCGCCGGCCGTGCGCCGCATGGCAGCATGGCGATGCGCCGCCGGCCGAGCCGGCGCAGCAGTCCAGCCTCGGCGTCGGCGCCGTCGGGGTGTCCGCCTACGGTCCCGTAAAAGCGGCGGGCGATCAGCAGGCCCTGGTCCGGCCGCGCGCCGCCGCCGAGGGTCACCCGCAGCAGCGCAAGCAATTCGGCGAAGCCCGGCCGCAGCAGATCGGGGATCGCAGGCGGACGGAACACTGCGGCGCGGCCGGCCCCGTCCAGTGTCGTGACGGCCTGAATGAAGCGGTCGGCAGCCTCGATCCAGCCGGGATCGGGCACGGCGCCGGCCCGCAGGAACATCAGCCAAGGGTCGCGCGTGCTTGCGGCGGCGGCGCGCAACCGCGCGCCCAGCGGCTCGCTCGACGTCATGAAGCGGCAGCCGGCAATCTCGGCGACTTCCGACGTGGCGTCGTGCGAACCCCCGTCGGCCACGACCACGTCGCCCAGCAGGCCGCCGGCAACGCCCGGCACAAGGGCGGCAAGCGTCCGCACCAGAGTGCGCTCCGATTCGTGGGTGGCGATGATCGCGCTCAGCATGGAACCGCAGGCCGTCTCGAATGGTTTCCCACCATATCATGTGGGATTTGGGCCGACGCCTACGAGATCGGGCCCAAACTGCGCAAAATGTAGGCGTGCTGAATTTTGTCGCGAGGTGACACGGCGATGGCGGATTTCGGACGGTATTTGCGTCGATTCTCATGCCCGGTTTCCCGCCGGCCGACATCCGAGAAGTCCAATAAACCGTGCACGAAACTGAATTTTGGCCTCGCACAGGTTCGCTCAGAATTCAGTCGTGGAAGACGGCCGGGGACTTGCAAAATGTTCTTGTTATGTTCACATCAGCTTAATAAGGTGAAGCCATGGCTCGACCGAATACAGCCTTGAGACGCCCGCTGGTGAAGGAATTGCCCTCCGCGCCGGCGGGCGTCTATGTCGATGACGCGACCGAATTGCTCGGCGTGGTGGTCGAGCATGAGCGCCGCCGCGGGCGCGGGGCCCAGAGTAACGCCTCTGGCCGCTACGAGCCGCATGCGCGCATTGCCTTCGACGACGGCTGGCGCTCGCTCGACGAATTGCCGCCCTTCAAGACCCAGGTGACGGTCGACGCTACCCGCAAGGTCATCACCCGCAACGAGTCGCCCGATATTGGCTTCGACCGTTCGATCAATCCCTATCGCGGCTGCGAGCACGGCTGCGTCTACTGCTTCGCGCGCCCGACGCATGCCTATCTCGGCCTGTCGCCGGGGCTCGACTTCGAATCCAAGCTATTCGTGAAGCCGGAGGCGGCCGAACTTCTGGAAAAGGAACTGGCGGCGCCCGGCTACTCGCCCAAGGTCATCGCCATCGGCACCAATACCGACCCGTATCAGCCGATCGAGCGGCGCTACAAGGTGATGCGACGAATCCTCGAAGTGCTCGACCGCGCCGGCCATCCAGTCGGCATCGTGACCAAATCGGCGCTTGTGCTGCGCGACCTCGACATCCTCGCGCGCATGGCGGAGCGCAATCTTGCGAAAGTCGCGCTGTCGGTGACGACGCTCGATCCGGAACTGGCGCGCAAGATGGAGCCACGCGCGGCGACGCCGATGCGCCGGCTCGAGACCTTGCGCCGGCTGGCACAGGTGGGCGTGCCGACGACTGTGATGGTGGCGCCGGTGATCCCGGCGCTCAACGACATGGAGATCGAGCGCATTCTGGAAGCCGCGCATTCAGCCGGCGTGCGCGAAGCGGGCTATGTGCTGCTGCGCCTGCCGCTCGAAGTGCGTGACTTGTTTCGCGAATGGCTGATGGCGAATTACCCCGATCGCTATCGCCATGTGTTCAAGCTGGTGCGCGACATGCGCGGCGGTAAGGATTACGACTCGACCTGGGGCAAGCGCATGAAAGGCACCGGGCCCTATGCCTGGATGATCGGGCGCAGGTTCGAGATGACCTGCGAGAAGCTCGGCCTCAATGCGGCAAAATATTCACTGACCACCGAGCATTTTCACGCGCCCAAGGCCGACAGCGGGCAGCTCAATTTGTTCTGAAGTTCACATCTTTTCTTTGATGCCGGCCCGGATCAGCCACCAGTTGACCGGATAGCTGGTCACAAATCCGGCCAGCATCGCGATCTGCATGGTGAACCAGAATTCGGGCGTGTTCACCGCAACCGGTTGCCCGGTCTGCGGGCGAAAATATCCAAACTGCGCCAGCGCCATGAAGCCGTACATGCCGATTTGCCAGGCCATAAGCGACAACGTGTCGGCCTTGAGCGCCGCAACGATGCCTGGCCCGAAGGAAAGCCCGCGCATCGGGACGATGGCGAAATACTGAAAACCGATGCCGATGACGAAGGCAAAGAGGAAGTCGAGCACCCATACCGCGAACATCTTGTCGGCGAACAGAGTCTGCCAGCCGAACCAGAACGCCACGGCGGGAATCAAAAAGGCCAGCCACTCCGCGACAATATCGCCAAGCATGCAGCCGGCCCCGCAATGCGTGGTGCCGGTGGCCACAATGAGCGGAAACGGCTTTTGATGCCGATGCGCCTGCGCGTCCGGCACTTGCCGGCCGTGCCGGAAATAAAACCAGAGCGCCAGCACGCCGCCATAAAGCGCCGTCACCGGCCACACCACGTTCATCACGCCCATGTGCTGGGGATAGCGCAACACGTCAAAAGCGATCACCACGGCGATGGCGAGGCCCGCCAGCAGCGACAAGACGGCAAGCGTATGCAGCCAGACCGGAATCAATGCGCTCGAAGCCCCATGATGTTGCCCGCGCGAGGTAACCCGCCGGGCTCGGCATCGGTTCCCTGCCGGGCGGCGCGTGCGATGTCCACCGCAATTCACCGGCGCAAAATTGCGCAATTGACATCGCGGGCGGCGCGCGCCCTCATCCCCGCTCATGCCGCCAAAGCCAAAGTCGAAATCGCCGCAGGCAGCGCCGAAGCCGGCCGTGCGCTTGTCGCTCAAGGAGCCGAGCTTGCGCCCGACGTTCCGGCGCGAACGGCGCGCGCTCAATAACGGGATATGGCCGGTGGCGGGCTGCGACGAGGCGGGCAGGGGACCGCTCGCGGGTCCCGTGGTGGCGGCGGCGGTGGTGCTCGATCCCGAACGCATCCCGCGCGGCCTCAACGATTCCAAGAAACTCGACGCGCCCGAGCGCGAGAGGCTGTACGAAAAAATCTGCGCCACCGCGCAGGTCTCGGTCGCCTTCGGCTCGACGCGGCGCATCGACCGCGACAACATCCTGCGCGCCTCGCTGTGGGCGCTGGCGCGCGCGGTGAAGGCATTGCCCGTGCGGCCGCTACTCGTGTTCGTCGACGGCAACCAGAAAATCGACGTGGACTGCGATTGCCAGACGGTGGTTTCGGGCGACGCGCTGGTGGTTTCGGTGGCCGCCGCCTCCATCGTCGCCAAAGTTACCCGCGACCGGCTAATGGCCCGCCTCGGCCTTGAGTTTCCCGGCTACGGTTTCGAGCGCCACATGGGCTACAGCGTGCCCGAGCATTTTGCCGCGCTCGCCCGTCTCGGGCCGACCGTCCACCACCGCAGATCCTTCGCGCCGGTGGCCGCAAAGCTTGCCGCCCTGGGAGTGGATTTGGACGGGGATTCCGGCGGCGTGTCCGACGAGGTCATCGCCGCGTTGTTGCCTCTTTAGCCGGGCTTCTCTATTCCTGCGCGTTCCGCTTATCCCTCTCCGTCTGCAGGGAGGGTGGCGAGTGAAGCGAGCCGGGTGAGGGCAGTCCACCCCACCCCGATCCTCGCTGCGCTCGGATCGACCTTCCCCTTTCAGGGGAGGGATTAAGAAAGCGCCGCGCGGGCCAATGCATTACGTCTCCCTGATCAT
>DATATS010000261.1:0-26016 GCA_036268675.1 Pseudolabrys sp. | reverse complement strand
CCGGCCACCAGGAAAAGCGGGCCGCCGAGTGCTGCCGTCCAGACGAAATAGCCGCCGATCGGCCCGCGCAATTCAAACCTGTCGCCCTGGCGCGCTTCGCCCGCGAGATAGGGCGAGACTTCGCCTTCGCCGATGCGCTCGACGGTGAGCATCACGTGCTTGTCTTCCGGCCCGGAGGCGATCGAATAGCTGCGCTGCGCCTGATAGCCGTCTTCGCCCGTGAGCCGCACATCGACATGCTGTCCGGCCATGTGGCCCGGCCACGCCGGCACATCCAGGACGAGGCTGCGCACGCGCGGCGTTTCGTCGACGACCTCGCGCACGGTCGCCGTCATCCATTGGTGGCGCGGCGTAACCGCCGGCGTATTTTGTTCGCGCATGATCTTTCCCGAAAACCGGTTCCCACTTTTCGGGATCATGCGCTAATCCCCGGCATACCGCTGCTCGCGCCAGGGATCGCCGTAGATGTGATAGCCGAGCTCCTCCCAGAATCCGGGCTGCTCAGGGTCTACGAACTGAATGCGGCGCACCCATTTCGCGCTTTTCCAGAAATAAAGATGCGGCACCAGAAGCCGCGCCGGACCGCCATGCTCGGGGTCGAGCGGCTCGCCATCATAATGGGTGGCGATCATGGCCTTGCCGTCCACCAGATCCTCGGACGGAAGATTGGTGGTATAGCCGCCGTCGCAATGCACCAGTACGAACGGCTGCGGCGGCTCGCTCAGGCCGGCCGCTTCCAGCAGCGTATCGATGGACACGCCGCGCCAATGCGTATCGAGCTTCGACCATGTCGTGACGCAATGAATGTCGACCGTCACGTCGGTTTGCGGCAGCGCGTTGAACTGCGCCCAGCTCCATTCGCCGGTGGGGCTATCGCCGTCGTCCAGCCTGAAGCGCCAATTGGCGAGGTCCGGTTCGGGCGTGGGCCCCGCCGACAGGACGGGGAAATCCGGCACCAGATGCTGTCCCGGCGGGACGCGCGCGCTCGGCGCGCCGCGGCCGCGCCCGCGAAAGCCTCGTGAAACGGGAGGATCGCTCATAACGGAAGGCCTCATTGCGGAACGAGGCCAGTTTCGCGCGCGCAGGCGACAATAACAATACGGCGAAGACGGTCGTCAGACCGGACGGCCGAACCAGATGCCGATCAGACAGGCGACCGACACGAGCGCGAGAAAGCCGTTGACCAGGAACAGCAACGCCGGATGCAGGCGCTTGGCGTCCGGCCTCGGCGGCGGCGGGCCCGGATAAAGCTGGCGCCAGACCGCGGCGGCAAAGCAGAACACGCTGAACAGCACGAGGACCGATCCGGTGAGGCCGATCAGCCAGTCCGGCACCAGCCCGGAGAGCGCGGGCTTGGCGCCGACACCGCTCGCCATGGCCACCAGCCCGGTGCGCACCCAGGCCGCATAGGTGCGTTCGGCGGCAAATACGGTGCGGTCCGCGGCCAGTTGGGTGCGCCGGTCGGCGGCATATTCCATGCGCGCGGTATCGCGCTTCATTTGCTCGGCGCTATCCTTGAGCTTTTCCGCACTGCGCTCGATTTTTCGTTCGGCCATGCCTTTTCAAGCCACCAGTTCACACATGGTTCCCCTGCGCCAACCGCAGGTTCTGGCGTTTATACGCACCGTCCTGCACAATTGCATCCCACAGGAAACGATACGGATGCAGGGCCGCATGCCAACCGAACCGACCACCGATATCGCCCATCTCGGGCACCTCGAAATGCTCACCCCAAAATTCGAGCAGAGCCGAAAATTCTTCATCGACGTGATGGGCATGACCCAGAGCGGCGAGAAGGGCGACAGTGTTTATCTGCGCGCCTGGGACGATTACGAGCGATATTCGCTCAAGCTCACGGCTTCGAAAACCTCCGGCATGGCGCACGTCGCTTTCCGCACGCGCTCACCGCAGGC
This sequence comes from Pseudolabrys sp., assembly GCA_036268675.1. GTDB lineage: Bacteria > Pseudomonadota > Alphaproteobacteria > Rhizobiales > Xanthobacteraceae > Pseudolabrys. The sequence continues at coordinate 24,103 of DATATS010000261.1, read as the reverse complement.
GCTGGAGCGGCGCGCGGCGGCGCTGAAAGGCTCCGGCTTCGACGTCGGCTGGTCGGACGGCGATCTTGGCCACGGCAAGACCTTCATCTGCAAGGACCCTGACGGCCACCCGATCGAGCTTTACTACGACACCGAATGGTACGACCCGCCGGCCGACCAGAAGCCAGCACTGAAGAATCAAGCGCAGCGCTATCCGGCGCGCGGCTGCAACGTGCGGCGGATCGATCACTTCAACGGGCTCGCGGTCGACATCAAGGCCAACCGGGAGTTCTTCGAGAATTATCTCGGCTTCAAATTGACCGAACAGATCGTGATGGACGACGGCAGCGAAGCGGGCATGTGGATGACCGCGACCAACAAGAGCTACGACTTCGCCTATACGCGCGACCATACCGGCACCAAAGGTCGCTTCCATCACGTCACCTACGCGCTCGATGCGCGCGAGGACGTGTTGCGCGCCGCCGATATTTTTCTGGAGAACGGCGTGTTCATCGAAACCGGCCCGCACAAACACGCCATCCAACAGACGTTCTTTCTTTATGTCTATGAGCCGGGCGGCAATCGGGTCGAGGTCTCCTGCGCCGGCGCACGGCTGGTGCTGGCGCCGGACTGGAAACCAATCACCTGGACCGAAGCCGAACGCAAGAAAGGCCAGGCTTGGGGTCTGCAAACCATCAAGTCTTTCCATACCCACGGCACGCCGCCGGTCGCGGGCGTGGCGGACTCGTAGGCGCGACGGGAAAATGCCGTCGTGACCCTTCGCAACACTCCGCGCGTCTCCTTCATCGGCTTTGGCGAGGCCGGGCAGGCCATCGCGTCGGGCCTGCGCGAAACGGGTATCGAACGGATCGCGGCCTGGGACATTCTGTTCCCCACGGCCGATGGCGAGCGGTTGCGCGCGCGAGCGCAAGCGATCGGCGTGCGTTGCGCGGCGTCGGCAGCCGACGCGGTGGCCGAGACCGACATGATCCTATCGGCGGTGACGGCTGCATCGAGTGTGGAGGCCGCCCGTTCGGTCGCTGCTCATCTCGCAGGCCGGCCTTATTACCTCGATATCAATTCGGTCTCGCCCGGCCGCAAGCAGGAGACCGAAAAGCTGCTTGGCGAGCGCGCCCGCTATGTGGACGTGGCGGTCATTGCGGCGATCCATCCGGCGCGCCATCGCACGCCGATGCTGCTCGCCGGACCGCATGCCAAGGCGATTTCGCCGTTGCTTGCCGAAATGACGATGCAGACCTCGGTGGCCGGCGAGCGGACGGGCGCCGCGGCGGCGATCAAGATGATCCGCAGCGTGATGATCAAAGGCATCGAGGCGCTGACGCTCGAATGTTTCCTCGCCGCCAGCAGGGCCGACGTGCTTGACGACGTCACCGCCTCGCTCAAGAACAACTATCCCGGCGTCGATTGGCCGAAAATGTCGGAATATAACCTGGAGCGAATGGCGAGCCATGGCGAGCGGCGCGCAGCCGAAATGGAACAGTCGGCGGCGACCTTACGCGAACTCGGCATCGAGCCGAGGATGGCGGAAGCGACCGTCGCGCGCCACCGTGAGACGGGCGCAATCGGCAAACGCGACGAGGTGCGCGCGTCCCTCAAGGCCGGACGCGCCGCCATGCTCGACGCCATCAGCACGGCGGCAAAAATCCGCGAATGAGCGACGCTGGCGATGTTGCGTGGCGGAATTGAAAAATTAACAAGCGTTCAGAATAGCGAAACGAACTCGGCCGCCTAAATTTCTTGAAAATCTCATTCCTGAGCGCCTAGTATGATCCCGCTTTCATAACCGGGAGGAAATCATGACAATGAAAACGATCAGCACTGCCGCGATCGTCGCGGCCGCCGCCATGACGCTCGCGATCGGCTTCAGCGGGCCGAGCTTTGCCAAGGCGAAAAAGGCCGAAGCGCCGATGATGTCGCCGGCTTGCCAAATGGATCCGCATAAAGAGGTCTGCGGCGTGCGGGGCGGCATGCACCAGACTTACGCCAATTCCTGCTACGCGATGCGTGATGGCGCCAAAGTGGTGTCGCAGCGCGCCTGCAGCACGCACAAAATGCACAAGAAGTCGGCCAAGAAGCCGATGAAGAAGTCCGCGGATAAAATGAAAGCAGCGCCGAAGAAGTAAACCTCCACGACCGGAGGACGGAGGGAAACAGGCCGCTACCAACAGCGGCCTGTTTTTCTTTTCCGCGCGCGATCTGATTTTTCGGTTGACGCCGGCGGTATGAACACACATTCACGCTGCAGTGCAGCGTTTCCCCACAAAATCTTGTGTCGGTTACATAGTACCGCATAGGATGCGGCGCGTTTTAATTTTTTGGAGGAGACGATGACGATCAAGACTATTGGAATTGCAGCGGTTGTCGCGGTGGCGGCTGCCGGTTTCGTATTGGGCACGAGCGCGGCGAACGCCGCCACGATGTGCGACATGTCCTGGAAGCCGGTCTGCGCGAACGACCACGGCTTCACGCACACCTTCTCGAACGCCTGCTGGGCGAAGATGTCGGGTGCCAAGATTCTCTATAACGGGGAATGCGGCATGAAACCGAAGGCGAAACATCATCACAAGAAAATGGCGAAGCCCGCCGCCAAAAAAGAAATGAAGAAGGACGAGAAGAAGAAGTAAGCCGCCCAACCAATTCGGGCGACATCATGCAACGGGCCGCTGTCATGCAGCGGCCCGTTTTTGCTTTCGCAAGTGTCGCGCCTATTTGCGCGGCGGGATCTGGATCAATTCGGTGAGCTGCTCTTTCGTGAGCGGCTGTTTGAGGAACTTGAGCTTGACCGCATCGCGCACCGCGCCGTCGAGATCGGCGAAGTGATCGGTCTGCAAGGCTTCTTTCGGCTGGTATTTTTCCATCGACTCCTTGAGCAGCTCCACCGGCTTGTGCACTTTTTGCGCGTACATCTCGACCGCCTTGGGGTCGGAATACATCCAGTCCACGGCTTCGCGATAACCTTGCATGAAGCGCATGATCGCGTCGTGCTTGGTCTTGAGCGAATTGGCGTTGACGATGAGCGTGCGCGCGGTCTGCCCGCGGAGCGAGGGGACATCGCTGCCATGAGCAACGATGCGGATCTTGCCGTCCTTGATTTCCTGCAAGCCGAAGGGCGGCGCCGCCCAGCCGATGTCGATCTGGCCTGACATGGTGGCGGTCAGCGTGGCGGCCGGGCTGCCGGTGCCGGTCGGCTTGGCCTTGCAGCCGAGTTCCTGCACGAAGGCGACAACGATGTTGTTGGAGCTCGATCCGCTGGTCGAATAGGCGATCGTGTTTTCGGGCGTCGCGTCCTTCAGGCTGTGAATCTTGGAATCCGCCTTCACATACCAATAAAGATCGCCAGTGCCGGTGAACATCGGCGCCAGAATGCGCACCGGCGCGCCGGTGGCAAAGGCGCGCATGGCGCCGGCGGCGCCGACGCCGGCGCCGATATCGGCCGCGCCCGACACCACCGCCGTGATGGTCTCGCCGGCGCCGCGGGTGCCGACGCTTTCGAGCACCAGACCGTGCTTCTTGAAGATGCCGGCGTCCTGGCCGAGCGTCGGCGCTTGGTTTTCCCAGTTATTGATCTGCCCGATCGCGAGCTTGAGCTGATCGGCGGCCGAGGCCGCGCCGGCGAGGATCGCCAGCGGCAAAGCCAGCCCGATCACCGCGGCGAAACGCTTGAGGGTCGTCATGGATGATCCTCCCGTTATTTTATTGTTCGATTGACCGTCCTCGATGGGCGGCATTCAACACCGAACCCTGGCTCTTGGGGAAGCGCAAAAATTCAACGCCGTTTGCGCCTCGCTGCTTTGCGCTTGGCTGGTTTACGCTGCTTGCCATTTTTGGAGCGTGCCGAAAGCGCCCCTCCCGCCTTGGCTACTCGCATCGACCAGTATTCCCAGGAGCGCGTAAGACCGGTGGTCTGGCCAGTAATCTGCCCGGCCAGCGCCGCTTCACCCGGCGACAGCGCGTCGATAGTGCCGCCGATGGTCATGGCGCGCACCTGATAGTCGGCGTTGCGCGCCGAGAACACCGAACGAAACACGCAGTCGCGCACGCTGGTGCCGGCGACGGTGACGCCGTGGCGCTTCATCAGCACGAGCCAATGCGGTCCGAGCGCGCGGGCGAGCGAAGCGCCCTCCGCTGGCTTCACCACCAGCATGTTGGTATCGCCGAATTCGTCGTGTTGATCCCAGAAAGGAGGCTTGATGCCACCGACGCTGCCGAGATGAAACACCGGCACATAATCGGTGCCGGTTGCGAGCAGCGGCATGAACGCCGGACAATGATGATGACAGACCGAATGGACGTCCGGCCGCGCCTTGTAGATTTCGCCGTGGATCACGCGCTCGGAATATTGCGTCTGGCCCGGATCGCGCACCGCCTGCGAATCGAGATCGTATTCGATGAAATCATCGGGGCTCACCAGTTCAGGCGCGCGCGAGCATGACAACAGAAAGCGGTTGGGATCGTCGGGATGGCGCATGCTCAAATGGCCGAAGGCGTCGATAATGCCTTCATTGGCGACGATGCGATTGGCGAGCGCGAGTTCGGCGCGCACCTCGGCGAGCTTATCCGGCACGGGCATTTCCCCTCATTCGGCGATGGTTTGTTACCCCACATTATAGGACAATCCCGGTCTCGGACCAGCGACCGTGGGCGATTGACAGATCGCGGCCGCCGAAGAGGCTTGCCGTCGCCATGCCGGATCGGGCGCAAATTGTTGTCAACGATGTCAGTCACGTCTATCGCCCGCCGCGCGGACGCGAGGTGGTGGCGCTCGACCAAGTCTCGCTCGCGGTGCAAAACCGCGAATTCGTCGCGCTGCTCGGGCCCTCCGGCTGCGGCAAGTCCACTTTGCTCTATCTGATCGGCGGATTTTTGCCGGTGGAGACCGGCGCAATCGAGGTTGACGGCAATCCGGTCACGGGTCCCGGTCCCGACCGCGGCATCGTGTTCCAGCATTTCGCGCTGTTTCCGTGGAAGACCGTGCGCGGCAATATTCTCTACGGGCTCGAGCGGCAAGGCATGCCCAAGGCGGAGCGCGAAAAGCGCGCGATGGATTTCGTCGAGTTGGTAGGGTTGGCCGGCTTCGAGAATAGCTATCCCTCGCAACTGTCTGGCGGTATGCGTCAACGCACCGCGATTGCGCGCACGCTCGCCTTCGATCCGAAAATCCTGCTGATGGACGAACCGTTCGGCGCGCTCGACGCGCAGACGCGCGGACTGATGCAGAGCGAGTTGCTGCGCATCTGGCAGCGCACGCCCAAGACCGTGATTTTCGTCACGCACGATGTGCAGGAGGCGGTTTATCTTGCCGATCGCGTGGCGGTGATGTCGGCGCGCCCCGGACGCATCAAGGCCATCGTCGATACAAAATTCGACAAGAGCGCGACGAATATTTTCAAGGACAAGGCCTTTGTCGACAAGGTCGACGAAATCTGGAACCTGGTGAAGGACGAAGCCATCAAGGCGCAAGGGGCGCGGACGTGAAAACCCTTCTCCGTTACGCGCCGCTGCTCTTGCTCGCCGCCGCCTGGGAGCTGGTGGCGCGGCTGCAACTGGTCTCCTCCGACGCCCTACCCCCTTTGTCCGCCGTCATTGCCGCATGGTTCGACCTTCTGCGCGACGGCGACCTTTGGAGCAACGGCATCTCCTCGCTCTACCGCGCCGCTGCCGGCCTCGGCCTCGCGATTTTTTTTGGCTCAACGCTCGGTCTCGTGATGGCCTGGTGGAAACCGGTCAACGTACTGCTCGCGCCCATCGTGGAAATCTTCTACCCGCTGCCGAAATCGGCGTTGATCCCGGTTACGGTGATCTGGCTCGGCTATGGTGACGGCTCCAAGATCCTGCTCATTTTCCTCGGCTGCCTGCTGCCGGTAATGATCGGGGCGTTCAATGGCGCGCGCTCAAGCGAACAGGCGCTGGTCTGGTCAGCGCGCAGCATGGGCGCGAGCCACCTTCGCATGCTGTGGGACGTGGTGGTGCCGAGCGCCATGCCGGAATTGCTCAACGGCATCCGCACCGCACTCGCACTCTCCTTCATTCTGCTGGTGTCGTCCGAGCTGATCCAGGCGCAGCGCGGCTTCGGATTCTTGATCGGTTCCCTCGGCGCCGACGGCTCCTATGAGGCGATGTATGCAGTGGTGCTGACCGTCGCGTTTCTCGGCTTCGCGGCCGACCGCATTTATCTTGCGATCACCGGATGGACGCTGGCATGGCGCGACTAGACGATCCCGCAACGGGCGCCGCGGCCGGGCTGCTCGACACGCCGGCTGGCAGGTTTCTCTATGCCCTGCTCTCGGGCTTTGCCCGCATCTTCTCGATATTGCTGCTGGCCGCCGCCTGGGAAATCCTGGCGCGCAGCGGCGCCCTCACCCACTACCAATTGCCGGCGCTGAGCGAGGTGCTCGTACGCATCTGGGACGACAGCGTCACAGGCGACCTGTGGATCAACACGGCGCTCACGCTCTATCGCGCACTCACTGCGTTCTGTATTTGCTCGGTGCTCGGCGTTCTCATCGGCATGGCGATGTCGCGCAACGCCGTCGCGTACTGGTTTTTCGATCCCATCGTCTCGGTCGGCTTTCCGATGCCGAAAATCGCGTTTCTGCCCGTGGTGATCCTGCTGCTTGGTGTGCATGACCTCTCCAAGATCACTATCATCGTTGTTGACGCCATCTTCCCGGTCATCGCCGCCACCGTCATCGCCATTCAGGGCGTCGAACGCGAACTTGTCTGGTCGGCGCGCAATATGGGCGCAAGGCCTTGGCAGGTGCTCGCACACGTCGTGCTGCCAGCCGCCTTTCCGCAGATCATGACCGGGTTGCAAGTGGCGCTGCCGCTTTCGCTCATCGTCGCCGTCGTCGCCGAAATGCTGATGGGCGGCTATGGTCTCGGTGGCGCCATGATGACCGCCTCGCGCTTTGCGGATTCGACCGGCGTGTTCGCCGGCATCGTCGAAATCGCGGTCGTCGGCTATTGGCTGGTGAAGGCCATGCAATGGCTCCGCCGCAGGCTTTTGATCTGGCACCAGGAAGCGAGCGAGCCGACGACGGCGTAACCTGTGCCGGGTGCGCTTGCCAAGAACAGTTGGATTCCCGACAATCTCGCCATTCGCGACGGCAAGCTTTCCCATGACACGCGGAAAGCGCGGCGAAACCGGGAGGACACCATGCGATTGCTCAAGCTCGCCAGTTTTGGCGTACTGGGCGGCGCGTGCGCGCTCGGGATGCTGGATGTCGGAAGCGCCCACAGCGCGGAACCGGTTAAGATCCGCATGTCGTGGGTCGCGCCTGTTGCCAACTGGGGTTCGATCATTCTGGAGAAGAAGGACCTGCTTACGCACATGGGCAAGTCCTATGTGCTTGAGACTGTGCGCTATCAGGGCACGCCGCAGATGATCACGGCGATCGCCAACAACGAGCTGGAGGTCGCAAATCTTGCTTATTCCTCGCTCGCCATCGCCATCGAAAATGCCGGGCTCGACGATTTGCGCGTCATCTCCGATGAGTTCCAGGACGGCAAGCCGGGCTATTTCAGCCAGCAGTATTACGTGCGCAAGGATTCAGGCATCGACAAGGTCGAAGACCTCAAGGGCAAGATCATCGGCACCAACGGCGGCGGCAGTGCGGTCGACGTTGCGGTGCGCGCCATGCTCAAGAAGCATGGGCTCGAGGACAAACGCGACTACACGCTGCTGGAGGGCCCGTTGCCGGCGATGCCGGCGATGCTGCTGGAGAAGAAGGTCGACCTGATCCCCGCGGTGATGCCGTTCGCGCTCAATCCGAAGCTGCGGGCCGGGGGCAAGGTGCTGTTCACGCTGAAGGACGCCATGGGCCCGACGCAGATGATCGTGTTCGCCGCGCGCGCCTCCTTCATCAAGGCGCATCGCGCCGCCATGGTCGACTTCATGGAAGATTTGCTGCGCGCCGTGCACTGGTATCTCGACCCGAAGAACCACGACGCGGTGGAAAAGATCGCGTCCAAGCTGACCAAGGCGCCGCCCGAGCGCTTCGGCTGGGTATTCACCCACGCGGACTGCTTCCGCGATCCAACTCTGGTGCCCGACCTCGTCGCGCTCCAGCACAACATCGATACGACCCAGCAACTCGGCTTCATCAAGAAGCCGATCGACATCAAGAAATACGCGGATTTGAGCCTGGTGAAGGAAGCCGCCGAACGTCTCAAATAGATACAACTAGTTCCGCACTACATGTAGCGGTTTTGGCCCCGCGGAACGCGCGCGGGAGCCATCTGTTGTGCCTCACGGCGCGCCCGGAACCGCGCGGAAAAAGGTCTTTACAAACATGGTTAAAAACGAAAAACTAAAGCTGGCGGCATAACTTACATGGTTAACGGGGCGTTCAACAATGAAACATCTGTACAAGGCGTTCTACGGTGCCCTGCTTGTCCTCGGGCTGGCGGGCATCACACCGGGACCGGCTCTGGCGCAAGGCGGCTATCACTGGGACACCGTCTGCAACTGCCGGCGCCCGGACTCGGAATACAACACACGGCGTTACATCCGTGAATCGCCGCGGGTGGTCAATCACGAGCGGGTGGTCAATCAGACCCGCGTCGTGCGCGGCAACACGCGACTGATCCAGGAAAACCGCCTGGTCGTGCACGTACGGCCGGTGATCAACCGTGAAGTGGTCGTTCACCGCACCAACACGATCGTGAAGGACGTGGAACTGCATAGGGTCAACACCACCAACAAGTTCCGCGAAGAACAGCGGAGCGAGGTCGTCAACCGTTATGCGCAAGGCAGCGTGCAGCACGTGCTTGAGCACCGCGAAGTGCGCGGCGTGAACTGCAACTGCGGTTATGACCGTCGTGGCTTTAGCGGCGACGTCGTATCCTACCGCGACTGATTGTCTAGTCCCGCCTTGAAGGGAACGCTTGACCGCCTCGCCGGCAAACCGGCGGGGCGGTTTTTCTTTGCGGCTCGCGGCGCGATGTCAGAGCCGCTTGATCGGAATGGCCCCGAGGAAGTCGCGCTTGCCGACATCGACGCCGAAATGGCGCACGACGGCGTAGGACGCGGTGAGATGGAAATAGAAATTCGGCAGCACGAAATGATTGAGATAGTCGCCGCCCTTCATCTGGCCCTTGTTCGGCCCGAGCGGAAAGGTGATCTCGCGATCGGCTGATCCGTCGATCGCCTTGGTGTCGAGTGTCTTGAGAAAAGCGATCGTTTTGGCGATGCGCGCCTTGAGCTGGTCGATCGTGCTCTCATTGTCCTCGAATTTCGGCGGCTCGACGCCGGCCAGACGGGCCGACCCGTTCTTGGCCTGGTCGCAGGCCGTTTGCACCTGGCGGGTGAGCGCGAACATGTCCGGCACGAGACGCCAACTCAGCAACACCGCCGCATCGACTTTCTTGGCCGCGATCGCGGCCGACGCCTTGTCGAGCACGGTGGAAAGAGCATTGAGGCCGATTTCAAACACCGGCAAGGAGGCTTGCGACATCGAGAAGGGCATGGGGGATTACATCCTTGAAAAAAATCAACCGCTCCGGCGGATGCGGTTGTGGACGATCCACATAGGGCCGATGCGCGGCCCGCGCAATCGGGGCCTCGTCAATATTCGTAAATTCCTGTCCGCAATGGCCGCTACAGTTCAGCCCACTGCCGCAGCAGGTTGTGATAGACCGACGTGAGTTCGACCACGGACGCGTGGTCCGGCTGATCCCGGCTGAGCTTGATGATCGCCATGTCGAGGTCGAACAGCAGCGAGCGTTTCGCGTCTTCGCGCACCATGCTTTGCGTCCAGAAGAACGACGCGATGCGCGAGCCGCGCGTGATCGGCGTGACGTGGTGCAGCGAACTTGCCGGATAAACGATCATGTCGCCGGCCGGCAGTTTTACCGAATGGCCGCCATAGGTGTCCTGCACCACCAGTTCGCCGCCGTCGTAGTCCTCCGGCGCGGAGATGAACAACGTCGACGATACATCGGTACGGATGCGGACACCCGAGCCCGCGCCGCGCACGGCGTTATCGACATGCGCGCCGAACGTCATGCCGGCGTCGTATCGATTGAACAGCGGCGGGATCACCTGCTTTGGCAGCACCGCCGACATGAACAAATTGCTTCGCCCAACCGCCTCGATCACCATATTGCCGAGCTCGCGCGCGTCCGGCGAATTTTCGGGCAACTGAAGATTGTTTTTGACCTTGGCCGACTGGTGGCCAGCGGTGGCGCGGCCGTCGATCCAGGCGCCCTTGGCCATGACCTCGCGGCAGCGCGCTACCTCGGCGGCGTTCAGCACCTGGGGAATATGCAGCATCATTGCGTTAGCGGCCTACCATTTGACCTTCATGGTGAGCGCGACGCTGCGTCCCGCTCCGGGGACCGCCCAATTGGTGTAGGCGGACTCGTAATAATATTTGTTGGTCAGATTGTAGATGTTGAGCTGGAGCGTTGTCTTCTCGTCGAACTTGTAGGCCATCATCGCGTCGAAGCGCCAATAGTCGGGCACCAGGCCGCTTTGCGGAATCGACGTCGCCGAGGTCGGGATGTCGCCATAGACCTGACCGACATAAAACGCGCCGCCGCCGATCTGGTATTTCGGCGTGACGTCGTAGGTTGACCACAGCGAGAAGGCGTTGGTCGGCGTGTTCGTCGGGATAGCGCCGACCTGAAGCGGGATCGTGCTCTGGATGATGCGGGCGTGGATGTAGCTGTAGCTCGCGATGATCTGCCACAAATCGGTGAGCTTGCCGGTTGCGCTCACCTCGAAGCCGCGCGAGCGCGCAACGCCGTTGAGCACCGTGACGGTCGAAGTGGTCGCGTCCGGAATGCGCATATTGGTCTTGTCGATCTGGAACACCGCGGCTGCCAGACTTAGCCGGCCGCCCAGGACGTCCGCCTTGGCGCCGAACTCGGTGGTTGTGTTTTTCTCCGGCGGCAGCGCGAACTGGCTGAGCGCGGTGGCCGGCGTGCTCACGCTGATCGTCATGTTGTCGGCGCTCGGATTGAACGAGGTGCCGTGCATGGCATAGAGGCTGGTATTGGCGATCGGATGGAATACACCGCCCACGCGCCAGCTCATCACGTTATTCACGCTGGTGAGATCGTTCACGCTTGCCGCGGCGACCGGCGCGACCTGGTGGAATCTGAAATAGTCGTAGCGCGTGCCGCCGAGCAACTCGAAATAGCGGTTGAGCCTGATCTGGTCGGCGATATAGGCGCCGAAGGCGTCCGACTGGCCGTAGGTCAGTTGCGAAGCGGTCGGCGGCTGCGGCGTGCCACCAAAGCGATACGGATCCGGATCGAGGAAATTGGTTCCAGCCTGACCGGTCCATGCCTGGCGCAGAAAGTCGCGGCGTTCCTGCTGCATATCGAAGCCACTCACCAGCGTGTGCTCCCAGCCCGAGGTACTGAAGCGGGCGAGGAAATCGGTCTGGTTGGCCGCGATCGTATTGTGAATGGCGGTGCTGTTGCGGTTCGGCGTCCAGATCGTGTTCAGATTGGACTGCAACGGCACCGTGGTGTTCGGCTCCGGGAACACGTTGAGCTGATAACGCAGCACGTCCGCGTAACGCGTGGTGTTCGTGACCTTCAGGTGATCGTTGATTTCGTGCTCGATCTTGGCGGTGGCGATGCTGGCATCGACGCGCTCGACGTCCGGATTGGGCCCGCCGAGAATGCCGTACCAGTTGCCGTGCGGCACCGGCGCAGGCGAGCGCGGCAATCCGTCCGCCGGATTGGTGAACGGGATGCCGTAATCGGGAATGCTCTGGTCGTGCTGGTAGATGTAGCTCAGCGTCACCTTGGTCTGGTCGGTGACCTGCATCTTCAGTGAGGGCGCGATTCCCCAGCGATTCTGCTCGACATGATCGCGGTTGGGAATGTCGTAGAGTTGGCCCATGGTGACGATGCGGGCGGAGACGTTGTCGTTGATCTTGGCGTTCGAATCGACCGTCACGCGCGCGCCCGGTCCGGTATTGCCGGACACCGTGACCTCGTTCGAGGTGCGATCATAGGGCGTCTTGGTGACGATATTGACCACGCCACCGGTCGAGCCGCGGCCGAACAGGAACGATGACGGCCCCTTGTAGACTTCGACCCGTTCGGTCGAGAAATCGTCGCGCGTGTACCAGCCGGCGTCGCGCACGCCGTCGCGAAACACGTCGCTCTGCGCCGAGAAGCCGCGAATGTAGGGCGTGTCGCCCTGGTTACCGCCCTCGCCGGCGCGAAAACTGATGCCGGCGACGTTGCGCAGCACGTCCTTCACGTTGCCGGCGTTCTGATCCTGGATCACCTGCTGCGGCACCACATTGACCGACTGCGGCGTGTCGATGATCGGGATCGGCATGCGCGTGAGCGAGGGTTCGCTCACCTGGTAGCTGCCGCCCTGGTCGCCGGTGACGTCGATGGTCGGCAACGTAAGTCCCGAACTGCCGCCTTCCTGCGCGGCGGCGGTGCCGGCGGCGGTAAACAGCGACGCCAGGCTGATGGCCGTGCGCAGCAGCGAGCGGTTCGGAGCTTGTCCGTCGGGTGCAGCCGCATCGGGCTTACCGCCCGCCGTCGATGGACCAAAATGACGGACACCTGCCGGCTCGCAGCCGGACACACCACCACTCATCGCTACGCCCCCAACTCACTGAATACTTTAGAGCAATACTAATTTTCTCAAGTATTACATCGTCAGTTCGAACATAGTTAGCGCTATCCGTCAATAATAAGCGTCCAGAACTGAGCAACTATAGAATTGTAATTCTTCTAATCTATAGTTCTCGATTTAGAATACTTAAAAACTGCACACACGATCGCGATTTCTATTTCGCGCGCTGCCGGCGCTGATATAGCTTCCCGGCGCCCGGCGGCGGCGCGCGAACGCGATGCGCGTGCCTCCAAGATGCTAAATTGCTGTCGTAGTCGTGGCGGACGGAAGGACCGGTGGTGACATGCGCGGTGTTTTGTTCGCCTGCAAACAATGCAAAAAGCGGCGCAAGCTGACGGCGGCTTTGCTGGCCGCGGCCGCAATCGCGTGGCTAAGCCCGGCATCCGCGCAGACACCGCCGGCGCCTGCGACCGCACCGGCTGCCGTCGCGTCACAACCGACCGTGCCGGCTGCGCCCGCGATCGCCGCACCGAGCCAACCGCTTGTTTCCGCCCCGGCTCCCGCATCGACCATCGTCGTTCAGTTGCCGCGCGATCTTTCGCCCTGGGGCATGTTCATGGCGGCCGACATCGTGGTCAAAGCCGTGATGATCGGGCTTGCCTTCGCTTCGCTGCTGACGTGGACGATCTGGCTCGCCAAGGCGGCCGAACTGCTGGCGGCGCGGCGCGGCATGAACGCGGCAATCGCCGCGCTCGACGCGGCGCGGAACTGGAGCGAGGCCAGCGCCGCGTTGAAAAAGCGTAACGACGGTGCCGGCGCGCTTGCCGCCGCCGCTGACGCCGAGTTGCGGCTCTCGTCCGGCGCGTTGGCCGGCGTGAAAGAGCGCATCGCCTCGCGCCTTGAACGGCTTGAGGCTGCCGGCGGACGGCGGATGATCCGCGGCACCGGCATCCTCGCGACCATCGGCGCCACTGCCCCCTTCGTCGGTCTGTTCGGCACAGTGTGGGGCATCATGAACAGCTTCATCGGCATATCGAAGCAGCACACCACCAATCTCGCGGTGGTTGCGCCCGGCATCGCCGAAGCGCTGCTGGCGACCGCGCTCGGCCTCGTCGCGGCCATCCCGGCGGTGGTAATATATAATATGTTTTCGCGCTGGATCGCCGGTTATCGCGCCTTGCAGGCGGATGCCGCTGCCGAAATCCTGCGCCTGATCAGCCGCGATCTCGATCGCGGTCTCTTCGAGCAACGTCCGGGCGAGCGCCGCCGGACGGTAGCGGCAGCCGAGTAAACTCGATGAGCGTGCGTCTCGACCACGGCGAAGAAACTTTAAGCGAGCTGCACGAGATCAACGTCACGCCGTTCATCGACGTGATGCTCGTATTGCTGATCATTTTCATGATCGCCGCCCCGCTTGCGACCGTCGATGTCGCGGTCAATCTGCCGGCCGCCAATGCCGAACGCACGCCGCGGCCGGACAAGCCACTGTTTCTGACGCTCAAGGCCGACTTGAGCGTGCTGGTCGACAGTAATGCGGTCAACCGCGCAACGCTTGCCGGCGCGCTGGATTCTGCGACCGGCGGCGACAAGGAGCAGCGCGTCTTCCTGCGCGCCGACAAGGCCGTTCCTTACGGCGACCTGATGACGCTGATGAATGAGTTGCGCAGCGCTGGCTACCTGCATGTGGCGCTGGTCGGGCTCGAACCCGACAAGGCGACGCCATGAAACGCGGCGCGCCGCGAACGCGCCGTCTGGCCGACAGCGCCCGCTGGGGCGCAGCTTTCGCGCTGGCGTTCTGCTTCCACGCGGCCGGCGCCGCGGCGCTGTTGGCGCATTGGAGCGACGACAGCGACACCGTTGCGAATGCCCCGGTCATTACGGTCGAGCTTGCGCCCGTGCCGGTCGCCCCGCAGATCACACCGACCGAATTGCCGCCGGACCTTGTGCAATCGGCTGACGCCCAGCCTGAGCCAACCCCTGTAAAACCGGTTGAAAAGATCGAATTGCCGGTCGAACCGAAGGCCGAGTTGCAGATCACCCCGCCGCCACTGCCGGTCCAAAAGCCGGAGGAAAAGAAACGAAAACAAAAGCAGGCAAGCCTTGCCAGCGCGCCGTCGGCCGCCGAACGGAAAGCCGCGCGCGCCGCCGCGCCGGCGCAAGGCGCCTCCTCGCATAATCCGAATGCGCTGCCGAGCTGGAAATCGCAACTCGTGTCCCGCCTCGAACGCTACAAGCGCTATCCGTCCGAGGCGCAGTCGCGCGGCGATCATGGCGTGGCGCAGATCGCCTTTTCGGTCGATCGCAACGGCGGCGTGCATCACGCGCGCATCGTGCGCAGCTCGGGTTCGAGCCTGCTCGACGCGGCGACGCTCTCGCTGGTCGAGCGCGCGGCTCCGATGCCGCCGCCGCCGCCGGAAATCGGCGGCGCGCAAATCGCGATCGTTGTGCCCATCCGCTACAATATGCGCTGATTTCCGGCCTTTTTTACGTCGTCGCCCGCGTTAACCATAACGCGAAGCGGACCCCGACTGTGCTCATCCGTCACTTGCATGACGCGGCCGCAATCGCAAAAGATGCCTCTGGATTAACCACGCTCGCGTGCGTCGCCCTTCGAACCAGCACGCCGGTGTAAAGAAATCCAAGGGAGGGCCCGGCACCGCGAACGACCGGGACCAGGGGATCATGAAGCGGACGATTGCGACCTTGCTCAGTTGCTGCGTTCTTCTCGCCGGCGTCATGGCGTCCGCGCACGCGACTGGCGTCAAGCACAACGAACGCTTCGCCAACACCGAGCCGCTTGAGCCGATCGCGCACAGCCGGACCGATGCCGCCGAAGCCGCGGCACAAGTGCCGGGCGCTGCCGGCGTGCTGCTGGAAGCCCTTCGCTGGCAAGGCCGCACCGCCCAGCAGATCGGTTTGCCGTCCAAGCTCTGGTGCGCCGACTTCATGAATTTCGTTCTGCGCAAAGCTGGCGGCAAAGGCACGCATTCGCGCGCCGCCCGCTCCTTCCTCGATTACGGCAAGAAGCTCGATGGCCCGCGCGTGGGGGCCATCGCCATCCTCTATCGCAAGGGGCCGAACAACGGCCATGTCGGAGTCGTGCGCGGCACCGACGGCCAGGGCAATCCGATTCTGGTGTCCGGCAATCACGGCCTCACCGTGCGCCAGTCGGTGTATCCGAAGAGCAAAGTGCTGGCCTATGTGATGCCGCCGCAATACGTGCTCGATGACATGGCGACAGCCGCGGTGGCCCGCGCGACGGCGTCCACCCGGCCCTGACGTCCCGCTTCCCGGACGCTTGACACAAAGCGCGCCGCCCTTCGTAGCACAGCGCTGCGTTCGTTAACACCTCACGTCCGCTAAGCTTAACGCGCGCGCAAATTGCGTGCGGCGGATTAATGTTAACTCGGGCAAATCCTCGACGTGCTCGCCGCGTAGTGCACTCTTCGGTTTAAATTCACGAGCAATCCAAGACACTAACCCGGCACAGGTACTTAAGCACCGGGCAGGACCGAAGCGGCATGGAACGGGGAGCGCGGCGCTTCATCATCGGCGTGACGGCAGCGGCAGGGATGCTGCTGGCCGCGCCCAATGCCTATTCGCTCACGCGCGAACAAATCAGGCTGTGCGTCAGCAAGGACGACGTCGCGCTCGACGCACGCATCGCCGATTGCTCCGCGGTGATCGATCAGTCGCGCGTGAAGTCTCAAAAGGCAAGCGCGTTCACCAATCGCGGCAAGGCCTACCGCGCCAAGGGTGACAGCGATCACGCCATTCGCGATTTCGACGAGGCGATCAAGCTCAACCCGAAGAACGGCGAGGCATTCTATAACCGCGGTCTCGCATTTCGTGACGGCGGCGAGTCAGATCGCGCCTCGCAGGATCTCGAACAGGCAATCAAGTTCGACAAGCGCAACATGGAAGCGCTCAACACGCTGAGCCACATTTATTATGACAAGCGCGACTACGCGCACGCGATCACGGTCCTGAACCAGGCAATCAAGGTCAATCCGAACTACGCGCTCGCCTACTACAATCGCGGCATGGCCTATCGCGCCAAGGGCGAGCCGGATCGCGCCATTCCGGATTACGACCGCGCCATCAAGCTCAACCCGAACGACGCGGTCGCCCTGGAGAGCCGGGGCTTGGCTTATCGCGACATTCGCGATTACGAACGCGCGATTCAGGACTTCGACCAGGCCATCAAGATCCGGCCCGATTACATTCTGGCGCTCAACGACCGCGGCATCGCTTACGCGTCCAAGGGAAGCGTCGATCGCGCCATTCAGGATTTCGACCAGGCGATCCTCGCCGACCCGCGCGACGGCTTCGCCTACAACAACCGTGGGCTTGCCTACCGCAACCGTGGCGAGATCGACCGCGCCATCAAGGACTACGACCAGGCTATCCTGCTCAACGCGAATTACGTGCTGGCCTACTACAATCGCGGCAACGCCTATTACGACAAGCACGACTACGACCGCGCCATAAAGAATTACAACCAGGCGATCCGGCTCGACGCAGGCTACGCGCTTGCCTATTACGACCGCGGCGTCGCCTATTTCGAACTGCACGACTACGACAAGGCGCTGGCCGACCTGACGCAGGCGATCAAGCTCGATCCCAAGGATGCGTTGTCCTATTACAACCGCGGCGTGACCTACGCAGCGCGCGGAAACACCGACCGCGCCATCGCCGATTTCGACCAGACCATCCGCATCGATCCCAAGAACACGCTAGCGTTCTACAACCGTGGCCTGGCTCTGCGCCGCAAGGGAAATGACGACCGCGCCATCTCCGATTTCACGCAGGCCGTCCACCTCGATCCGAAGAATGCGGACGCCTATTACAATCGCGGTCTTGCCTATAGCTCGCACGGCGACCTCGATCACGCGCTTGCCGACTACGACCAGGCCACGCGGCTCGACCCGACGAATGCCAACGCCTATTACGAGCATGGGCGTGCGCTCTACAGCAAGCGTGACTACGACCGAGCTATCGCCGACCTGAACCAGGCGCTCAACATCAAGCCGGGTTACACCGACGCGTTCAACGTGCGCGGGCTCGCCTACGACGCCAAGGGCAATGGCGACCGCGCCATCGCCGACTTCGACCAGGCAATCCGCATCGATCCAAAAAATGCTGCCGCGCTCGCCAACCGCGGCGGCGCCTATCAGAAAAAGCACGATTACGAGCACGCGATCGCCGATTTCAATCAGGCCATCAAGGTCAATCCGAATTACGGCGGCGCCTATTACCAGCTCGGCCTCGCCAACAAGGACAAGCGCGACTACAAAACGGCGCTGGCCGATTTAACGCATGCCATCAAGCTCGATCCGAAAAACGCCGAAGCCTACGACGCGCGCGGCTTCTGCTATCTGCGGGTGGAAGACGACGACCACGCCTTCCAGGACTTCAGTCAGGCGATCAAGCTCAACCCGGGCTACGGTAGCGCCTACTACAACCGCGGCATGGCGTATTACGAGCGCCGCGATCTCGACCGCGCCATTGCCGATCTGAGCCAGGCGATCCGGCTCGATCCGCGCGACGTGCAGGCCGCGCACGGTCGCGGGCTCGCCTATCGCGAGCGCGGCAGCTATGACCGCGCCATCGCGGATTTCGATCAGGCCCTGCGTCTCGACCCCAAATTCACCGCCGGCTACGTCGATCGCGGCAACGCCTATCAGCAGAAGGGCGACTACGACCGCGCCGTGCGCGATTACGATCAGGCAATCAAGCTCGATCCGAAAGACGCCGCCGCCTTCACCGAACGCGGCAACACCTACGCCGCGCGCGGCAAGATCGACCGCGCCTTGCAGGATTTCGAGCAGGCGATCAAGTTCAACCCGACTTATGCCGGCGTGTTCAATAGCCGCGCCCTGCTCTACCAGCGCAAGGGCGACCTCACCCATGCGCTGGCCGACCTCGACCAGGCCATCAAGCTCGATCCCCAATTCGCCGTGGCGCTCAACAATCGCGGAGCAATCTATCAGCGCAAGGGCGACCTCGATCGCGCCATCGCCGATTACGACCGCGCCATCAAGGCCAATCCGCATTTCGACGTTGCGCTGAACAGCCGCGGCATGGCCTACAAGAACAAGGGCCAGCTTGAACGCGCCGTAAAGGACTTCGACCAGGCCATCGCGATCAATTCAGGTTTCGCGCTGGCGCTGTTCAACCGCGGCGAGACGCTCGAAACCATCGGCTACCATGACCGCGCCATCAAGGATCTGGATCAGGTCATCAAGACCAACCCCGGAAACGCGCAGGCCTTCGACGCGCGCGGCCTCGCCTACAGCAACAAGCGCAACTACGACCGCGCCATCGCGGACTTCAGCCAAGCCATCAAGCTCAATGGCAAGCTCGCCGCCGCCTACAACAACCGCGGCCTCGCGCTCCGCGCCAAGGGTGAAAACGACCGCGCCATCGCCGACTTCAGCATGGCGGCCAAAATCGATCCGACTTATGCGATGGCCTTCTCCAATCGCGGCAATGCCTATTTCGACCGGCACGAATACGACCACGCCATCGCCGACCTCAACCAGGCGATCAAGCTCAATCCGAATTATGTGCGCGCCTATTACGACCGCGGCATCGCCTATGGAACCAAGGGCGACAACGACCGCGCCGTTCAGGATTTCGACCACGCGCTCAAGCTCGACCCCAACAACGCCATTGCCCTGAACAACCGGGGCCTCGCGTTCCGCAACAAGGGTGACGACGACCGCGCCATCGGCGACTTCAGCGAGGCGATCAAGCTCAACCAGACCTACGCCTTCGCTTATTACAACCGCGCCAATGCCTATTTCGACAAGTCCGATTACGACCGGGCGATCGCCGACTTCAATCAGACGATCAAGCTCAACGACAAGGATTCGTTCGCCTATCACGACCGCGGCATCGCCTATTACGAGAAGCACGACTTCAATCACGCCATCGTCGACTTCGAGGCGGCGATCAAGATCAACCCAAATTACACGATCGCGGCCAACGCGCGCGGGAAGGGACTCCGCGCGCAACACGGCTACGACCGCGGCAGCATGCAGCTAGATCAAACGATCCGGCTCAGCCCGATTTTCGCGCTCGCCTATAACGACCGCGGCATCGACTTTGCCGCCAAAAAGGACCTCGACCACGCGGTTTCCGACTTCGACCGCGCGGTCAAAATCAATCCGAATTTGTCGGCGGCCTATTACAACCGTGGCAACGCCTATTTCCAGAAGAACGACATCAATCGCGCCATCGCCAATTTCGACAACGCGATCCGGCTCAATCCAAAGGACGCGATGGCCTATTACGACCGCGGCGTCGCGCGCTACGACCGCGAGGATTACGACAGCGCTGTACACGATTTCGACCAGGCGATCCGGCTCGAGCCCAAGAACGCGGCCGCACTCTATAATCGCGGCGTCGCCTTCCACGAGAAACGCGATTACGACCGCGCCATCGAAGACTTCAATCAGGCGCTCAAGATCGACCCGAAGCTTGCGGCGGCATTCGGCGCGCGCGGCAGCGCCTATGCCAGCAACGGCGACTACGACAAGGCCATCGGCGACCTGACGCTGGCGATCAAGCTCGATTCAACGAAAGCCGCGACCTTCAACAACCGCGGCATCGCCTACGGGTTAAAGGGTGACGCCGACCGCGCCATCGCGGACTACAATCAGGCGGCCACACTCAACGCGAAATACGCGCCGACCTTCAACAACCGCGCTATCGCCTACGCTGCCAAGAACCAGATCGATCGTGCCATCGCCGATTACGACCAGGCGCTCAAGCTCAACAACGGCTATGCCATCGCCTACTACAATCGCGGCAACACCAATTACGACAAAGGCGATTACCCGCGCGCCATCGCCGATTACGATAGCGCGCTCAAGCTCAATCCGGGCGACATCCAGGCCTTCAATAATCGCGGTGACGCCTATGCCAACAAGCGCGATTTCGACCGCGCCATCGCCGATCTGACGCAGGCGCTCAAGCTCAACCCAAATTACGCGCAGGGTCACAATGACCGCGGCGTCGCGTATGCCGCCAAGGGCGACATCGACCGCGCGCTCGCCGATTTCGATCAGGCGGTTGCGGCCGATGGCAACAACAGCCTTGCCTTCTATAACCGCGGGCTGGCCTACCGCGACAAGCACGACGTCGACCGCGCCATTCAGAATTTCGACTCCGCCATCAAGCTAAATCTGGACTACGCGGCGGCCTACTACAACCGCGGCAACGCGCTCGAATTCAAGCGCGACTACGACCGCGCCATCGCGGATCTCACGCAAGTCATCAAGCTTAAGCCGGGTTTCGCGCCGGCCTATTACGATCGCGCGCTGAGCTACGGCGCCAAACGCGATTCCGACCGGGCGATTGCCGACTTCAACCAGGCGATCAAGCTCGACCCGAAGAACGCGTCCGCCTTCTATAACCGCGGTATCGCCTACCGGATCAAAGGCAACACCGACAAAGCCGTCGCCGACTTCGGCGAAGCGATCAAGCTCGACAGCCGGTTTTCGCTTGCCTTCTATCAGCGCGGCAACGCCTATTACGAGAAACGCGATTTCGACCGCGCCATCGCCGATTTCACCGAGGCGATCCGCTACAACGTCAATTACGACGTCGCCTATTATCGCCGCGGCCTCGCCTATCGCGACAAGCAGGACTACGACCGCGCGATCAACGATTTCAGCCAGATGCTGCGGCTCGACCCGAAGGATGCCTCCGCTTACGACGATCGTGGCCGCGCCTATCGCATGAAGGGGGATCTGGCGCACGCGCTCGCCGATCTCGACCAGGCCGTGCGGCTTGGCCCCAAATCGCCGGCGTTCCTGAACGATCGCGGCGTCACCTTCGGCATGCGTGGCGACACCGACCGCGCGATCCATGACTTCGACACCGCACTCAAGCTCGATCCGCGGAACGCCATCGCATTCAACAATCGCGGCTTCGCCCACCGCAACAAAGGCGACACCGACCGCGCCATCGCGGATTTCAGCGAAGCGATCAAGGTCAACCCGAATTACGTGACCGCGCTCTACAACCGCGCCACGTCGTATTACGACAAACGCGACCTCGACCGCGCGATCAAGGATTTCGACGCCGCAATCAAGATCGACGCGAAATTCGCGCTCGCCTACAACGGCCGCGGCGTTGCCTACGACAACAAGAACAATTTCGACCGGGCGATTGCCGACTTCAGCCAGGCCGTTCAGATCGACCCGAAGAACGCGCGCGCGTTCAACAATCGCGGCTTTGCTTATCGCAACAAGGGCCAATTCGACGCGGCCATTGCCGACTACAATCAGGCGCTGGCGATCAATCCGAATTATGCGCTGGCGCTCTACAATCGCGGCATCGTCTATTACGACAAACGCGATTACGACCTTGCCACGCGCGACATGAACCTCGCGATCAAGCTCAATCCGAACTTCTCCAGCGCCGTGCATGACCGCGGCATCACTTATTACGACAAGCACGATTTTGACCGCGCCATTGCCTCGGTCGACGCCTCGGACGACGCCAAGCCGGCTTACGCGGTGAACTTCAGCGGCCGCGGCGCGGCTTACGAGAACCGGCGCGAGGGCGACCGCATCATCCAGGAAGCGAGCCCGCCGATCCGCAACAACCAGTACAACGCCTTCGCCTATTCGCCGGACACGTTCCCGCCCGCGAGCCCGGCGGTGATCCCGCCGCCGTCGTTGGCGCCGCCGCCGCCGCCGGCACCGCCGAAATCGGTCACGGCCAAAAAGCCGCCGATGGCGGCGCCCGAGAAGCAGGCGGACAACGTGCCCTTGCCGCAGCCCAAGCCCGCACATACACGTCGTCCGCTGAGGCGGATGCTGCAGCAATCGCGCCGCTAGCGACGAAGAGGCGGGATCAACCGGCTTTCCGGTCGTTGCGCGTGCCGACCGATTGCACGCCAGTTTGCGCGCCGAGCGCATGGCCCAACATGACCAATACCGGACCGGCCAGACGTGCGTCACGCAAACGCGCGGGCAGTTCGGCGATGGTCGCGGCAACCACCGCCTGATCGCGACGCGTGGCGCGCGCTATGGCCAGCGCCGGCGTCGCCGGATCGAGCCCTGCGGCGATGGCGCGCGCAGCCAAGGCTGACAATGTCCTCACCGGCATGTAGATCGCCGTTGTTGTGGCCGGATCGGCGATACTCCGCCAGTCGAGGTCGCCCGGCAGATTGCCGTTTTTGGCGTGGCCGGTGATGTATTGCAGGCGGCGCGCAAGCTTGCGGTCGGTCAGAGGGAGCCCCAGACTTGCGGCGGCGCCTTGCGCGGCGGTGATGCCAGGCACGACATCGACCGCGAGACCCGCCGCGTTGCAGGCCGCGATCTCCTCGGCCGCGCGGCCGAAGATCAACGGATCTCCCCCTTTGAGTCGCACGACGCGTTTGCCCTGGCGCGCGAGGCTGACCATCAGCGCGTTGATGTCGTCCTGCTTGCACGAAGGGCCAAAGCCGGTCTTGCCCACCAGCATTTTCTTCGCCTCGCGTCGCGCAAAATCGAGCACATCGCGCGACACCAGATCGTCGAACAAAATCACGTCGGCCGATTGCAGCGCGCGCACCGCGCGCAGCGTCAGCAGTTCAGGGTCGCCGGGGCCGGCACCGACCAGCGTAACCGAGCCGTTGTCGACCGCGCCGCCGAGCCCGGCGACTTCGGCGACAAAGCGATCGAAGTCACTTTGCGCGGGCTCGCTTTCGGGGTTGCTGACGGCATGCGCGGTGAACAGTTGCCAGAACTTGCGCCGGCCGGCGAATGACAGGCTGGACGCCTTCAATGCCGGACGCCAGCGCGCCGCGGCCGCGGCCCAACCGGCAAAGCCCCTCGGCAGCAACGCCTCGAGCTTGGCGCGGATCGCCTGCGCAAACACAGGCGCTGCGCCATCGGTCGAAATACCGATCACCAAAGGAGAACGGTTGACGATAGCGCCGAAGGAAAAGTCGCAGAACGCCGGCTTGTCGATCACATTGACCGGCACGCCGGAAGCGCGCGCGGCACCGGCAAATTTTCCGGCGTCGCCATCATGGTCGAAAGCGCCGACAGCGAGCGCCGCGCCGCGCATATCGGTTTTCTTCCAGGCCCGCGCGTTGAGCGCAACCGCGCCGCCGGGCGGATCGCCCGCCAGCTGGCGCATCTCTTCGCAAAATTCCGTTGCATAGACATCGACCACTGCGCCCGCCGCCGACAGCAATTCCACCTTCCACGCCGCCGCAGCGCTACCGCCCGCCACCACGGTGCGCTTGCCGACAAGCGCGTAGAACACCGGCAGGCGCGCCAGCGCGCCGATGCGGCCTCGTGCCGCTTCAGAAGGAGTGCGAGTCGTCGTCACGCCGTTCGGTCCTCAATATACATCGGCCTGGTAGCGGTCGTTCTTTTTCATGTCTTCGACGAAGCGCGCGGCGTCTTCCGGGCTGCGCTTGCCGTGCTCGGCAACGACGTCGATGAGCGCGCGCTCGACGTCTTTTGCCATGCGCAGCGCATCGCCGCAAACGTAGAAATACGCTCCTCTCGAAAGCCACTCCCATAGGTCACGACCATCCTG
>DATATS010000260.1:0-3695 GCA_036268675.1 Pseudolabrys sp. | reverse complement strand
ATGCGCGATGAGGCGGTCGACGATACCGTCGCCGGCATGCGCCATTCGGTGATCGAGGATCTGGTCGCCAAGCATATTCCGGTCAATGCCTATCCGGAGCAGTGGGACGCCAAGGGTCTCGATCAAGCCGTACGCGACGTTCTCACGCTCGATCCGCCGATTCTCGACTGGGTCAAGGAGGAGGGCATCGCCGACGAGGAGGTGCGCGAGCGCATCATCCGGCAGGCCGACGAATGGATGGCGCGCAAGGTGGCCAAATGGGGCCCCGAAGTCATGCGCTATGTCGAGAAATCGATTTTGCTCCAGACGCTCGATCATCTGTGGCGCGAGCATCTGGTGATGCTCGAACATCTGCGTCAGGTGATCGGTCTGCGCGGCTACGGCCAGCGCGATCCGCTCAACGAATACAAGGCGGAAGCCTTCAGCCTGTTCGAAGCGATGATGTCGCATCTACGCGAGGCGGTGACCGGACAGTTGATGCGCGTGGAGATCGTGCAGCCGCCGGCCGAGGAGGATGCCGCCAAGCTTCCCTACATGGAAGCCCACAAGGTCGATCCGGCCACCGGCGAGGACGAAATGGCGCTGGCGCCGGCCCCCTTGGCAGCGGTCATGGCCGCGGCCGGCAACGGCACGCCAGCCGAGCGCAAGCCGAACGATCCGACGAGCTGGGGCAAGGTCGGCCGCAACGAGCCTTGTCCGTGCGGCTCCGGCAAGAAATTCAAGCATTGCCACGGCAAGTACGCCTAGCCGGTCAATCGAATCCGAACAGCCGTTGCGGCGTTTTCCAAAAGAGCGCGCGTCGATCTTCGGGATTCGGGAATAGCAGCTCCGCCAATTCGACCAAAGGCCCGTAATCCTGCCGCAATGGCGCGCGCAGGAACGGCCAATCCGATGCCCATAGGCAATGATCGAGCGTGAACGCCTCGACGAGGGCGCTGACGAACGGCCAGGTGTCTTTGAATGGAAATTCCTGCTTCGAGAATTTCGAGTAGCCCGACAGTTTGACGTTCACGCGACCGGTGCGCGCGAGCCGCAACAGTACCTGGAAGCCGGGCTGGGCGAGACCTTGTTCCGGTGTCGGGCGTCCGCAGTGGTCGATCAACACCCGGATCGGTGTCTTTTCGATCCAGGGCACGAACGTCAGCAACTGATCGAACTCGCTTTGAATCTGCAAAAACATGTCGTGCTCGACGAGGCGGGCGATCAAAGCGGCGGAGTTTTTGTAATAGTCGATGCCGTGGAACGTCGGATTGAACGCCGCCCCTACGATTCCGCGTCGTTTCAGGTCGCTTAACGCCGCGTCATCGGCGTCGAAGTCGATGATGGCGACGCCTTTCAAGCGGCCCTCGCCATGCGCGATGGTGTCGAGCATGCAGGAATTGTCGCTGCCGTAGCCGGAATTTGGTTGCACCAGCAGCGCGTGGCCGGCGCCATAGGTTTTCATGATCTGGCGCAACTGCGACGGCGTGCCGACCTCCTGGCCGGAGGGCCAGTAGTCGATATCCCGGCCATACGGGAATTGGATCGGATCGAAGACGTGAGCGTGGCAGTCGATCTTTGGCTCGGTGAAGACGCTCATCGGGCGCGTTGGCGCTTTATTGTCTGCGCCAGCTTCTTGCGGAACGCGCGATCCCGCTTCAAGTGCCATTCGCGGCTCATCGCTTCGCTCCGGGTGGCAAACCATTCGGAATGCAGCAGCACCCATTTGCGCCCGCGCGTGGTGCGCGCGCCTTTGCCAATGTTATGCTTCTTGAGCCGCCGCTCGATGTCATTGGTCCAGCCGACATAAGTAAGGTGCCGGTCTTTGGCGGCAGTCCCCAGCACGTAGACGAAGCAGTCCATGCGTTACGCGCTTGCGGCTGGAATTGAATCGGCTGTCAGCGGGTCGCGAACGAGCCGGCCGGGACAACCGGCTGCGCGCCGGCCAACAGGCCGCCGTTGCTTGCCGGCGGCGCATAGGCGGTGCGCATTTCGTAGGTGGGGGCGGGCTGCCGGTGGAGCGGCCTCTCCGGCTTTTCCGATCTGGCGGCCACTCGCGGGTGTGGCTTCGCCGCATGGGATGCCACGGCCTTGGGTTTCTCCGGCGCCGCGGCGATCGCCTTGGGCGCGGTGTGGTGTACCGGCGCACTGGCGACGACCGGGGCCGGTGCGGCGGGCCAGGGAGACGAAGCCGCAGCCGCGGGTGCCGCTGGCTTGGGTGCTGCGGGCCAGGGTGACGTTGGCCAAGACGACGTGCTTGCGACCGCCTTCGGCTTGGGCGCCGGTTCCTTCGCGGGGGCAATGTTTGCAACAGCCTTCGGCTTGTGTTCGGGCCGCTCTGGTTTTGGATGCAGGGTGACGGGCGCGGCGGTGGCGGTCCGCACGGGCTTTACCGATCTGGTTTTTTCCACCACGTCGGCGTTACCTTGGCGTAAGTCGGCCGGTTCGCTCTCGCTTGCCGTCACGACCGATTTGCTTTCCGTATTTGAGCCGCCGAACAGATTTCCCAGCAGGCCGGTAATCGTTGTCGGCTTTTGCTCAGGCGGGGCCTCGCCTTCCTTCGGCAGCGGCGCCGCCTTTGGCATCGGCACGCTTGCCATCACGATCGGCCGGTCGACTTGCTGCAATTGCGCCGACTGAACCGCCGGCGACACATTCGGATTGGTCGGCGGTGCATTGGGTGTGCGCGGCAGCGCGCCGGGCGCCTGGCTATTGCCGGCGACCTCAAAGGTGCGGCCATTGTTGTCGAACTCAATATGCGAGGCGAGCTTGGCTGCGAAGACCGGGTTCATGCCGCCGTCGACGCCGTGCTCGATCGGCACGGTAGAAACGCCGCTCGCGATATATTCGGCCATCTGAACCTGCTCATGGCGGCGGTGATCGAGCACTACGTCGGCGACGGCCGGATTGAGCCGATAGGCCGGGCATTTGCCACGCGAATTGAAGGCGAGGGGCCGTGAGGCATTCTCCGGCGGTGCGGCGTCGAACACATAGCGTTTCTCGCAGACATTCACCTTCGGTTCCTGACGAGTGGCTTCGAAATCGTCGTAGCCCTCCTTGAGCATCTTCCAGAACGCGAAATTCGGATTGTTGCGGTGCTTGGCCATGTTCAGCGCGGTCATGCGGAACGGAAAGGCCTCGAACTGAAATTCTTTCTGTCCGCCGAAGAATGCGTCGCGCGCCAGTGCGTAGATTTCCTGGATCTGCTCGTCGGTCATGGCGTAGCAGCCGCGCGAGGAGCAGTCGCCATGCACCATCAACTCGGAGCCGGTGCGGCCCCAGGCGCGGTCATAGGTGTTGGGGTAGCCGGTGTTGAAGGCGAGGTAGTAATTGGAATTGGGATTCATCTGACCGGGCGTGATGGTGTAGAAGCCTTCGGGCGCCTGGCGGTCGCCTTCCTTCTTCTTCGGGCCGAGATCGCCCGACCAGCGGCAGATCGGATAGGTCTTCAGCAGCGCGAATTGGCCGTCCTGGTTTTTCTTCCAGACTTCCAGCTCGGCTTCTTCCTTGAAGATGCGCACCAGGATCGGCGAATCCTTGTCCATGCGCTTGTCGGCGATCTGCGCCACCATCTTTTCGGACAAGGGCGCCATGGCGCGGCCGGTGGTGGGAATATCATCCGGGTTGCAGCCGGCAAGACCTATCGCGGCAGCGAGAGCTGCCGACGTCAGCAGCACGCGTACAGGCGAACGATTCAAGGCAGCACTCCCCGGGAC
>DATATS010000259.1:0-21535 GCA_036268675.1 Pseudolabrys sp. | reverse complement strand
CCGCAGGTCGCCGACCAGTTCGGCGCGCATCTGGTCTGGATGGGGCGTGAGCGCCTGCTGCCGGGCCGTTCCTACTTGATGAAGATCAACAACTGCACGGTGGCGGCGACCGTCACCGAACTCAAGCACCTGATCGACGTCAATACGCTGGCGAAGCTTGCCGCCAAGACGCTCAGCTTGAATGAAGTCGGCGTCTGCAATCTGTCAATTGTGCGTCCGATTGCCTTCGATGCTTATGCCGACAATCGCGACACCGGCGCCTTCATTTTGATCGATCGCTATTCCGATGAGACGGTCGCCGCCGGCATGATCGACTTCGCGCTGCGCCGCGCGAGCAATATTCATCATCATAATCTGACCGTCAGCAAGGCCGAGCGTTCGAAGCTGATGCACCACAGGCCCGCGGTGCTGTGGTTCACCGGACTGCCGGGCTCCGGAAAATCGACCATCGCCAATCTGGTCGAAGCCGCTCTGCATGCGCGCGGCGCTCACACGGTCATGCTCGATGGCGACAATGTGCGGCACGGGCTGAACAAGGATCTTGGTTTCACCGAATCCGATCGGGTGGAAAACATCCGTCGCGTCGGCGAGGTCGCCAAGCTCATGACGCAGTCCGGCTTGATCGTGCTGTGCTCGTTCATATCGCCATTCGCGGCCGAACGGCGCATGGTGCGGGAAATGCTGGACGAAGGGGAATTCATCGAAATCTTCGTCGACGCGCCGCTGGAAGCATGCATCGCGCGCGATCCGAAGGGTCTCTACAAGCGCGCGCTGGCCGGCGAAATTAAGAATTTCACCGGCGTCGACCAGCCTTATGAAGCACCGGAAAACCCCGAGCTGCGTCTGATGGCGGGGACAAGCGATGCTGACCGGCTCGCCAATGAGGTGGTCGACGAACTGGTGCGGCGGAAGACTTTGTGAACGGACAATCGGGGGGCCGATTACGTCCGCTTGTAAACGTCCTCGATACGCTCGATGTCGTCTTCGCCGAGATAGCTTCCGGTCTGCACCTCGATCAGTTCGAGCGGGATTTTTCCCTGATTGGCGAGCCGGTGCACGCTGCCGATCGGGATATAGATCGACTCGTTTTCATGCACCGCCTTGCGCTCGTCGCCGATGGTGACCTCGGCGGTGCCGCGCACCACCACCCAGTGCTCGGCGCGGTGGCGGTGCTTTTGCAGCGACAGCATGCCGCCGGGAATGACGACGATGCGCTTCACCTGAAAGCGCTCACCCATGTCGATCGACTCGTAATAGCCCCATGGCCGGTGCACGCGCTTGTGATCGACCGCCTCCGCGCGCTTTTCCGTCTTGAGCCTCGCAACCAATTCGCGCACCTCTTGCGCGCGCGCGCGCGGCACCACCATCACCGCGTCGGACGTGCTCACCACCACCAGGTCGTTGACGCCCGCTGCGGCGATGAGCCGGCCGTCGGAATGCAGCACGCAATTGGCGGCGTCGAGGCTGACCACGGGCCCGTGCACGACATTGCCCTGTGAATCGCGCGGCGTGATATCGAACAGCGCGTCCCAGCTGCCGATGTCCGACCAGCGGAAATCACCCGCCACCACGGCGGCGCGGTCGGTCCTTTCCATCAGGGCATAATCGATCGACTTCTGCGGCGCGCGTGCGAAGTCGTCCGGCTGCAGTCGCAAAAAGCCGAGATCGGTCGTTGCCTTTGCAACAGACGCCTCGATGGCCTCGGCCATCTCCGGCTCAAGCCGCGCCAATTCCGACAGCAGCACATCGGCGCGGAAAAGAAAGTTTCCCGAATTCCACAAATATCCATTGCGCACATAGCCCTCTGCGGTCGCCGCATCGGGTTTCTCGACGAATGTCTTGACCGCATGCACGCCGTTCTTGCCGATCGCTTCGCCAGGCAGGATGTATCCGTAGCTGGTTTTCGGCTCGCTCGGTTTGATGCCGAAGGTGACGATGCGTCCGGCCTCGGCGGCCTCGCGGCCGGCAGCGCAAGCGGCGCGAAACTGCGGCACGTCGAGAATGATGTGATCGGCGGCGAGCGCCAGCACCACCGCATCCGGATCGCGTTGGCGCGCGACTGCGGTGGCGGCAGCGATCGCAGGGCCGGAGTCGCGCCGCAACGGTTCGATCACGACGGTGACCTCGACACCGATCTCCTCGGCCTGGCGGCGGGCGAAGAAATGGAAGTTGGGTCCGGTGATCACAATCGGCTTTGCGAACATCGGGTCCCGCACGCGCGCCAGGGTCTCCTGATAGGTGGAGCGATCGCCGACCAAAGGCAGGAATTGCTTGGGCAGGGCATCGCGCGAGACCGGCCAAAGGCGGGTCCCGGCGCCGCCCGCGAGCAATATGGGAATGATCGGCGAGGGCATGGGTGCGGCGGGGCTCGTGCGGGCGCTATGTTTGGGTCGGGAATCGTCTTAAGGCAGTTCGGGCACTCTGGCTATCGCTTCGTTTGCGAATCGCCGAACTCCGTTGATCTGCATGGTTTTAGCTTGTCCTCCGGCGGGATTGAACGATGATTGAACGCATGATCACGGTCGGCGGTTTTACGCTTGTTTCGCGGATCACCGGCTTCGTGCGCGACATCGTGCTGGCCGCCGTTCTCGGCGCCGGTCCTGCGGCCGACGCGTTCTTCGTTGCCTTGCGGCTGCCGAATCATTTCCGGGCGATCTTCGCCGAGGGCGCCTTCAACGCCGCGTTCATCCCCGCCTATGCCCGCATCCGCGAGCAGGGCGGGGCGGCGCGTGCCGGCGTTTTTGCCGATCGCATTTTCACACTCCTGCTGGCGAGCCAGATCGTGCTGCTGGCAATCGCGCTCATTTTTACCCCGGCGGTGATCGACGTGCTGGCACCGGGTTTTGCGCACGATCCCGGCCGCTATGCTCTTGCGGTCGAACTGACGCGCATCACCTTTCCCTATCTCCTGCTGATAACACTGGTCACGCTTTATGGCGGCATCCTGAATGCACTTCAGCGCTTTGCCGCGGCCGCGGCGGCGCCCGTGCTGCTGAACCTGTCGATTGTCGTCGCGCTGCTGCTGGCGGCATTCTTCCCGACCGCAGGACACGCTGCGGCCTGGGGCGTCCTCGTGTCAGGCGTCTTGCAGGCCTTTCTCGTCGGTGGCGCCACATGGCGCGTCGGCGCGCTGCCCGCGCTGCGTTGGCCGGAGCTCGACGCCGACGTGCGCGCGTTCTTCCGCGCGCTGGGTCCTGCGACCGTCGGCTCCGCCGGCGTGCAGCTTGCGCTGTTTGCCGACACCATCATTGCAAGCTTCCTGCCCGCCGGCGCGCTGTCGGCGCTCTATTATGCCGACCGGCTCAATCAGCTTCCGATTGGCGTCATCGGCATCGCCGCCGGCACCGTCATTCTGCCCGAGATGTCGCGGCGGATCGCGGGCGGCGATCATGCAGGCGCTGCGCATGCGCAGAATCGCGCCATCGAATTCACGTTGTTGCTGTCGGTGCCATGCCTTGCGGCTTTCGTCGTAATCCCCGATTTGCTGATGCGTGCTTTGTTCATGCGCGGTGCGTTCACGGCCGCCGACGCAATGGCGGCCGGGCGCACGCTTTCGGCCTATGCCGTCGGGTTGTTGCCCTTCGTGCTGATCCGCAGCACGGTCGCGACCTTCTTTGCGCGCGGTGACACGGCGACGCCGGTGAAAGCGGCCCTGATCGCCGCGGCCGTCAATATCGCGTTCAAGTTCTTGCTCATGGGACCGCTGGCGCAGGTCGGGCTGGCGTTGGCAACGTCGATTGGCGCCTGGATCAATCTCGGCCTGGTCATCTGGTTTGCGCACCGGGCCGGTCACGCGCGGATCGATCGGCGTCTGCGCGGTTCCGTTATGAAGCTGTCGGCCGCCGGCGTCGCGGTGGCGGCGGTGCTGTGGCTATGCCATTTGCCCCTGGTCCATGCGCTGTCGGATCTGGGCCGTTGGACCGATCTGGCCACGCTGGCGCTGCTCGCCGTGCTCAGCGCCGCCGTTTATTGCGGTCTATTGCTGGCGCTATTGGGCCGGCGCTGGTTCTCGGCATTTCGCACGCCCGCGCACTGAGCGCGTAGAGCGGTGGGCCGAACTGCCTGTTGCAAATAAGCCTCTCATATTGTCGATTTTGCCGCGCCGGTTGCCAAATCCCGGCGGTGGACATAACTGCCCGCCAGCGTTATGGAACTGGGCCGGTAAGCGGGCCCTCGGTGGACGGCGGCAAAAGCGCAAAATCAATGCGATTACAGCAATTTTTCAGTCGTGCCGTCGTCGTTCTGGCACTGGCGACCTTGGTCGTAAGCTGCGGTGAGCGCAGGCCGCAGGGTGCGCCTCCGCCGCCGACGGTCACAGTCGCCACGCCGGCAAAGCGGACGGTGTTCGATTTCGACGAATACGTCGGCCGCTTCACCGCCATCAACTCGGTCGAGGTGCGCGCGCGCGTCTCCGGCTATCTCGACGGCGTGCATTTCAAGGACGGGCAGATCGTCAAGGAGGGCGACCTGCTGTTCACGATCGACAAGCGGCCGTTCCAGAACACGCTCGATCAGGCGCGCGCCAATCTGGTGCAGGCCAAATCCAATGTCTCCTATACCCAGTCCGACTACACGCGCGGCCAGCAATTGGTGCGCGACAAGACCATCACCGACCAGACCTTCGAGCAGCGAGCGCAGGCCTTCCGCAACGCGCAGGCCTCTGTCAGCAACAACGAGGCGGCGGTGCGCCAGGCCCAACTCGACATCCAGTTCACCGAACTGCGCGCGCCGATCAACGGGCGCATCGGCGACCGCCGCGTCTCGCCCGGCAACCTGGTGACCGGCGGCACGGCGGGCAACACGACGCTGCTGGCGACCATCGTCTCAACGGATCCGATCTATTTCGAGTTCACCTTCGATGAGGCGTCATACCTGCGCTACGAGCGGTTGGCCAAAACCGGCAGCGACGTTGCCAGCCGCGGCGTCGGCGTCAAGGTCGCGCTCAAGCTGATCGACGAGACCGACTTCGACCATGAAGGGCGCATGGATTTCGTCAACAACGTAATCGACGCTTCGACCGGCACCATCCGCGCCCGCGCCGTGTTCGACAATCCCAACAGCGTGTTCACGCCCGGCATGTTCGCGCGCGTGCGCGTGCCCGCCTCGCCGCCTTATGAGGCGCTGCTGGTGCCCGATGCCGCGGTCGGTACCGAGCAAACCAGCAAATATCTCCTGGTCGTGGACGACAAAAACACCGTGCAGGAAAAGAACGTTACGCTGGGCCAGCTCACCTCCGACGGGTTGCGTGTCATTAAGGACGGGCTCGGCCCCGACGACCGCGTCGTCGTCAATGGCCTGATGCGCGCGCGGCCCGGGCAGAAGGTCAAGCCCGAAGTTGCGGGCGCCACGGCCAAGGCTGCACCAGCCAAGGCTGCACCAGCCAAGGCTGCACCCGCCAAGGCTGCACCCGCCAAGGCCGCACCGGCGAAGCCGAAGTAGCCGGCGGCCCGCGCCATGCGTATTTCCCACTTCTTCATCGACAGGCCGATCTTCGCCTCGGTACTCTCGATCATTATCGTGATCCTTGGCGGCGTCGGCTTTGAGCGGCTGCCGATCGCGCAATATCCGGAAATTGCCCCACCCACCATCACCGTGACCGGCCAGTATCCCGGCGCCAGCGCCGATGTCGTCGCGTCCACCGTGGTGACGCCAATCGAGCAGCAGATCAACGGCGTCGACAACATGCTTTATCTCACGTCGAACTCGACCAGCGACGGGAGTTTTAGCATTTCGGTGACGTTCGACCTCGGCACCAATCTCGATACCGCGCAGGTGCAGGTGCAAAACCGTGTCGCGGTGGCGACGCCGCGTCTGCCGGCGGACGTGCGCAATATCGGCGTTACGGTGAACAAGAGCTCACCTGACATCATGATGGTCGTGCATCTCTATTCACCCGATAAATCGCGCGACACTCTGTTTTTATCGAACTATGCGACGCTGGAGATCACCGACGCGTTGACGCGGATCGACGGCGTTGGCTCGATCACGGTGTTCGGCGCACGCGACTATGCCATGCGGATATGGCTGGACCCTGACAAGTTGCAGTCGCTGGGGCTGACCGCGGGCGACGTCGTGACCGCGCTGCAGGGCCAGAACGTGCAGGTCGCCTCGGGCGTACTGAGCCAGCCGCCAGTCGATCATCCGCGCGCGTTCCAGATCTCGGTGCAGACTCTGGGCAGGCTCAAGAACGTGACCGAGTTTTCCAATATCGTCGTCAAGCAGACGGACAACGCGGTCGTGCGTTTGAAGGATGTGAGCTCGGTTGAACTCGGCGCGCAGAACTACACCACGAACTCATACCTGGACACCAATCCTGCTATTGCGCTCGGCATTTTCCAGCGTCCAGGCTCAAACGCGCTGTCGACCGCCAAGGTGATCCAAAGCACCATGGCGCAATTGTCCCAGCGGTTTCCGCCGGGCATGAAATACACCATCGTCTATAACCCGACGCAATTCATTCAGCAGTCGGTCGACGCGGTTGAGGAGACCATCGGCGAAGCCATCGTGCTGGTGGTGCTCGTTGTTATCCTGTTCCTCCAGACCTGGCGCGCCGCCGTCATCCCGATCGTCGCCATCCCGGTGTCATTGGTCGGCACGTTCTTCTTCATGGCGTTGTTTGGATTTTCGCTCAACAACCTGTCTCTTTTCGGGCTGGTGCTTGCGATCGGCATCGTGGTCGACGACGCCATCGTCGTCGTGGAAAACGTCGAACGCAATATCGAGGCGGGCCTGAGCCCGCACGACGCCGCGGTCAAGAGTATGGACGAGGTCGGCGGCGCGCTGATTGCGATTGCGCTGGTGCTGACCTCGGTGTTCGTGCCGTCGGCGTTCATCACCGGGATTTCCGGACAGTTTTACAGGCAATTCGCGCTCACCATCGCCGGCGCGACCATCATTTCGCTGCTGGTCTCGCTGACGTTGTCGCCGGCGCTCTGCGCTTTGCTGCTCAAGCCGCATCGCGATGTCGAGGGCGACCGCTGGTGGGACGTGCCGATCCGGAAGTTTTTCGGGTATTTCAACCGCTATTTCGACGCCTTGACGCGCGGTTACGGCCGGCTGTCGGCCAAGTTGGTGCGCATCGCCGTGCTGATGCTTGTCGTCTACGCCGCGGTCATTGCCTTCGGCCTCAACGAATTTCGCAAGACGCCGATAGGCTTCATCCCGAACGTCGACCGCGGCTATCTGATCATCGTGACACAACTGCCGCCGGCGGCTTCCCTCGAGCGCACCGACGAGGTCAACCGGCGCGCGGTCGAAATTGCCTTGAAGGTCCCCGGCATCGCCCACGCCGTGAATATCGTCGGCTTCTCCGGCGCGACTTTCACGACGGCGCCAAATTCCGGAGCGATCTTCGTAACGCTCAAGCCGTTTGAGGAGCGTGCCAAGGACCCGCGCCAATCGGCGGGCGCCCTCGTCGGCCAACTGTACCAGAAACTTTCCGCCATCCAGGACGGTTTGATTTTCGTGGTGGCGCCGCCGCCGGTATCCGGCATCGGCAATGCCGGCGGCTTTCGCATGATGGTCGAGGATCGTGCCGGCCGGGGATCGGAGGCATTGCAGGGCGCGGTCTACGCCATGATGGGCGCCGCGGCGAAAACGGCCGGCGTCACGCAGGTGTTCTCGCTGTTCGAAAACAAGACGCCGCAGGTCTATCTCGATATCGACAGAACCAAGGTGCAACTCCTCGGCATCCAGATTCCAGATGTCTTTGCTGCGCTGCAAATTTATCTGGGCTCCGCTTACGTCAACGATTTCAATTTGCTCGGGCGGACGTTCCGCGTCATGGCGCAGGCGGCGAGCGAGTATCGCAACGATACCAGCGATATTCTGAAAATTCGCGTTCGCAACAATACCGGCGGCACGGTTCCGCTCGGCGCCTTCACGACGGTGCGTAATATTTCCGGTCCCTATCGCGTGCCGCGCTACAATCTTTATCCCGCGGCCGAACTCGACGGCGCGGCGGCGCCCGGCTACTCGCAAGGTCAGGCGATCAAGATCATGGAGCAGCTCGCGCAACACGTGCTTCCCGAGGGCTTCAGCTACGAATGGACGACGCTCGCCTACCAGCAGATCCGCGCCGGTAACACCGCGATCTTTGCCTTCGTACTGGCAGTGGTGTTCGTCTTTCTGGTGCTCGCCGCCCAGTTCGAAAGCCTGACTCTGCCGCTGGCCGTCATCATGATCGTTCCGATGTGCCTGATCGCCTCGATCATCGGCGTCATCATCCGCGGACAGGACAATAATATTCTCACGCAGGTGGGCTTCATCGTCCTCATCGGACTTGCCGCCAAGAATGCCATTTTGATTGTGGAATTCGCCAAGCAGCTTGAGGACGGCGGGCGCAACCGCTTCGACGCCGCGGTCGAGGCGGCTCACCTGCGCTTGCGGCCGATTCTGATGACCTCGTTTGCCTTCATCCTCGGTGTGACACCGCTGGTCTGGGCGATCGGCGCCGGCGCCGAATTGCGCCAGACGCTTGGCACCGCTGTGTTCTCGGGCATGATCGGCGTCACGGTGTTCGGGCTGATCTTCACGCCGGTGTTCTACGTTCTATCGCGCTGGATCGCGCTGCGCGCTGCCGGCAAGCCGACGACGGTCGAGCCGGCCGCAGGAACGCGGTCAAAAAGGCGATGAAATTCGGCATCGGACAGGCGCTGACGCGCAAGGAAGACGACGCGCTGCTGCGCGGGCAGGGCCGTTACGTCGCGGACGTTGCGCCCGAGGCGACGCTGCACGCGGTCATGCTGCGCTCACCGCACGCGCATGCGCGCTTCGAGATCGGCGATCTTGCGCGGATGCGGGCCATGCCGGGCGTCCGGCTGGTGCTCACCGCGGCCGATATTGCCGAACTGGGGCCGCTGCCGACCCCGGGCGTTATTCCCGATGTCGATATCAAGATTCCGGCCTATCCGATTTTGGCCAAAAGCGTGGTGCGGCATGTTGGCGATGCGATCGTGTTCGTGGTCGCCGATACGCTGGAAGGCGCCAGGGACGCGGCCGAGGCCATTGCCGTCGATTGGCAGCCGCTGCCGCATGTGATCGGCGCCATCGCCGCGCTCAAATCGGGAGCGCCGCAAGTATGGTCCGACCGGCCCGGCAATCTTGCCTTCGACATGCAGACCGGCGACGCGCAAGCGACGAACGAAATCCTCGCCAAGGCCGCGCACACGGTCGAACTCACCATCGTCAATCAGCGGCTGGTGACGAATTATATCGATACGCGCGGCGTGATCGCCGAATACGACGGCGACCGCATTACTTTGACCCTCGGCAGCCAGGGCAGCCACATCATCCGCGACATCATCGGCGGCGACGTGCTCAAGCTTGCGCCCGGAAAGATGCGCGTGATCACGCCCGATGTCGGCGGCGGCTTCGGCACCAAACTGTTTCCCTATCGCGAATACGCGCTTGCGGCAGTGGCGGCGCAGCGGCTTCGCAGGCCGGTCAAATGGATCTGCGACCGCACGGAACATTTCCTCGGCGACAGCCACGGCCGTGACAATATCTCGAGCGCCAGGCTCGCGCTCGACGACAAGGGGAAATTCCTGGCGCTTTCGCTCGACATCGTGGCCGACATGGGCGCGTATCTTTCGTGCTACGCGCCTTATATTCCGTGGCTCGGCGTCGGCATGGCGACGGGCGCCTATGACATTCCAGTCGCGCATGTGCGCCTGCGCGCGGCCTATACCAACACCGTGCCAGTCGATGCCTATCGCGGCGCCGGACGGCCCGAGGCGTCCTATCTGATCGAGCGCGTGGTCGACACGGCGGCGCGCGATCTCGACATTGCGCCCGACGCCCTGCGCCGCAAGAATCTAATCAAGGCGAAAGCGCTGCCCTACACGACGCCAACTGGCAAGATTTATGACTCGGGCGATTTCGCCGGTCATCTTGCCCGCGCGCAGGAGGTGGCCGACTGGGACGGCTTCAACAAGCGCGCGGCGCAATCCAAACGCGCCGGCCGCCTGCGCGGCATCGGACTTGCGACCTATATCGAGGCCTGCGGCGGCAACGGCCCCGAGACCGCCAATGTCCGGCTCGACCGCGACGGCGGCGTCACAGTGCTGATCGGCACGCAGTCGACCGGGCAGGGCCACGCGACATCCTACGCGCAGATCGTTGCCGAGCGGCTCGACATCGCGCCGGAAATGGTGCGCATGGTGCAGGGCGATACAGATGCGATTGCGACTGGCGCCGGCACCGGCGGATCGAGTTCGATTCCGGTCGGCGGCGTCTCGGTCGATCGCGCGTCAAAGACGTTGAGCGATCAATTGAAGGAGCTTGCCGCCGACGCGCTAGAAGCGTCCGCCGGCGACATGGAGATTTCTGGCGGCGCGGTGCGCGTTGCCGGCACCGACCGCAGCATCACGTTCACCGATCTTGCCGCGCGCGCCGACGCGACGCCCGAAAAATTGCGCGCCGCGAGCGATTTTGGTCCCGAGCAGCCGACTTATCCGAACGGCACTCACATCGCCGAAGTCGAGATCGATCCCGACACCGGAACGACGACGATCATGCAATACGTGGTGGTGGACGATTTCGGAGTCGCGCTCAATCCGTTGCTGCTCGCCGCGCAGGTGCATGGCGGCGCGGTGCAGGGCATCGGCCAGGCGCTCATGGAGGACACCGTCTATGAACCGTCCTCCGGTCAGTTGCTGAGCGCGAGCCTGATGGACTACGCGCTGCCGCGCGCGACCGACGCGCCGAGCTTCGTTTTCGAGACACGCAACGTGCCGTGCAAGAATAATCCGCTCGGCTTCAAGGGCGCGGGCGAAGCCGGCGCCATTGGCTCCTGTCCGGCTGTTATGAACGCCATTCTCGATGCGCTCTGGCGCAAATATCGCATCCGCCATCTCGACATGCCGGCGACTCCTCAGAAGGTCTGGGCGGCCATCGCGCAGGCGCAAAAAACCTCGGGATCGTAGGCCTTTAGACGATCACGAATTCGTGATTGAAGGCGGCGTCGAGGCCGCGTGGTAGCGCCGGAATAAGCCTGCTGAGATGGTGTTTGCCGGTGACTGGCCGGAGCGCCTCGGGAGAAATCAATGCGATTTGCGATTGGGCTTGCGGTGGCTGCCGCTGTCATCCTGGGAGCGACTGCCGTGATCGCGCAGCAGGACCCGATCAAGACGCGCCAACACTTGATGAAGGAAAATAACGACAACGCGAAAGTCATTGTGCAGATGATGCGTGGCCAGGGGTCGTTCGACGGCAAGAAGGTCGAGGCCGCTTTCGCGCAATGGTCCGAGACGGCGAAGGCATTGCCTGGCCTCTTCCCGGAAAGTTCCAAGAGCGGCGAAGACACCCGCGCCTCGCCGAAAGTCTGGCTCAACAAGAAAGACTTCGACGACAAGGCCGCGGCCTTCGGCAAAGCCGTGGCGGAAAATCGCGACAAGGCCAAGGCCTCGCCCGACGGCCTGAAGGCCGCGATGTCGGCGGTCGGCAAAGCTTGCGACAATTGCCACGAGGATTATCGTTTATCGAGGCGCTAGAAATAAATGACTTCGACCGAAATGCCGCCGGCGCGATTTTATCGCGTCGGCGTTTTGTTTGCTGTATGATGTGCCTCAGCCGAGCCGGGGAATGGCGATGATCAAGAAACTGGTTGCCGCGGCATTGGTTGCCGCCGTGCTGGGGCTCGCCGCGTTCTGGCTGTTGACGATTCCCGCAACGGTGCCGGCAAGCGCGCTCGGGTCCCACACGCCCGATTTCGTCAATGGCAAGGAGATGTTCTACGCCGGTGGCTGCGTCTCCTGTCATGCCGTGCCCAAGCAGAACGACAAGATGAGGCTCGGCGGCGGTCTGGCGATCGTCTCTCCGTTCGGCACATTCTACGTCCCCAACATTTCATCCGATGCGAAGGACGGCATCGGCGGGTGGAGCGAAGCGCAATTCGTCACCGCCATGACCAAGGGCGTTTCGCCGTCGGGCCAGCATCTTTATCCCGCGTTCCCCTACACGTCTTATCAGCATATGCGTTTCGACGACTTGCGCGATCTGTTCGCGTTTCTCAAGACGCTGCCGAAAGTCTCCGGCCGCGTGCGCGATCACGATCTGCGCTTTCCCTTCAACATCCGCCGCGCGCTCGGCCTGTGGAAGCTTTTGTTCCTCGACGGCCGGCGGTTCGTGCCCGATCCTTCGCAGTCGGCGCAATGGAATCGCGGCGCTTATCTGGTGAACGGTCCAGGCCATTGCGCCGAGTGCCATTCGCCGCGCAACATCCTCGGCGCCGTCATTCCGAATTTGCGCTTTACCGGGGGCCCGAGCCCCGACGGGCAGGGCGGGGTTCCCAACATCACGCAGTTCAAGCTGAAGGCCTGGTCGGCGGCCGACATCGCCGAGACGCTCGGCACCGGCATGACGCCTGATGCCGATCGCGTCGGTGGCAGCATGGTGGAGGTGGTGCGCAACACCTCGCAGCTCACCGCGGACGACCGCCATGCGATGGCCATCTATGTCAAGTCGTTGCCTGCGGTCGAAGGCGAGAAGCCGATCGCGAAAAAATAATGCGTCCTCGATGCCGCTGCGGGACAAGCCCGGCCAACGCGGCTATGTAGGATCGATGAATCTGTACCGGGCCATCGGTCTCAAAATCCTCTCCGCCATGCTGTTTGCCGTGATGTCGGCGCTGGTGCGCCAGCTCGGCGGCGTAGCGCCGGTCGGGCAGATGGTGTTCTTCCGCTCGGCCTTCGCCATCATCCCGGTCGTGGTGATTTATGCGATCCGCGGCGAATTGCGAAGCGCGGTCTATACCGGACGCCCGCTCGGTCAGCTCGGTCGCGGCCTGCTCTCGACCGGCGGCATGTTCACCAACTTCTCCGCGCTCACGCGGCTGCCGTTGGCGGATGCGACCGCTATCGCCTTCGCCTCGCCGCTGGTCACGGTGGCGCTTGCCGCGATCGTTCTGAAGGAGCGCGTGCGCGCCTATCGCTGGTCGGCGGTGGTGGTCGGTTTTGCCGGCGTGCTGGTGATGCTCGTTCCCGACTTCGACATCGGGCATTATGCGGGCTCCGCCGGGGCCGTGGCCACCGTCGGTTCCCTGTATGCGGTTGTCTCGGCCTTTTGCAATGCCGGCACCGTGATCCAGACGCGGCGTCTCACCCAGACCGAAACCACGCCCTCGATCGTATTTTATTTTTCGCTGATGTGCGCGATCGGCGGCGCGGTCACGCTGCCGTTCGGCTGGCACAATCCGACCGCGCTCGAATGGGTGTCGCTGGTTTCGATGGGCGTGCTCGGCGGCGCCGCCCATATTTTCCTGACCGAAAGCTATCGCCATGCGACGGCCTCGGTGATCGCGCCGTTCGATTATTCCTCGATGCTGTGGGCGCTGCTGTTGGGCTATTGGGTGTTCGGCGAATTGCCGAGTGCGCTGGTTTATGTCGGCGGCGCCATCGTTGCCGGCGCAGGACTGTTCGTCATCTGGCGCGAGCGCAGGCTCGGCGTGCAGCGTCCGCCCGAGGCGGAAGGCCCGCGCCGGCCGGAGATTTAGCGCGCGGGTTTATGACGCGGCTACTGTCGCAAAATGTCCTGCGCGTGATTGTGCGGCGGCCGACGAGGACCTACGACGTCAAATAAACGGCCTCGGCTGCCGCGCCGCCGCCTCGTAGTCCGCAATCTTGGCAAGTGCTCTGCGGTCGGTCATTTCAAAAACGCGGTCTTTCCAGCGAACCGCCTTGGACGCGTACAGCCGCCTTAACGTCTTGTTGGTGTGGACAAGCGACATGCCGAGCGTATCGGCGAGATGCTGCTGGGTAAACGGAAACTGGATGGCGACGCCCTTGGTCAACCCCGCCTCCTCAGCTCGCACGAACAGACTCAAGAGCAGATAGGCGGTGCGTTCAAGCGAAGAGCGGCGGCCGAGGCTCGCCAGGTTTTCGTCGATGAACTGCTCCTCGCGCGCGCCGAGCCAGGTTATGTCGAACGCGAGCGACGGAAAACGGTTGTACAAGTCCCACAATTTGTAGCGTGGAAACACACATAGAACGATTGGCGTCAGCGCCTCCACCGAGTGCTCCATTTCGCGCATAACAGCGCCTTGCAGGCCGACCATGTCGGCTGGCAGCGCATAGTTCAGAATTTGCCGGCGCCCATCGTCCAGCGTCTTGTAGCGGAACGCCCAGCCGCTCAATACGGTG
Organism: Pseudolabrys sp.; assembly: GCA_036268675.1. Taxonomy (GTDB): domain Bacteria; phylum Pseudomonadota; class Alphaproteobacteria; order Rhizobiales; family Xanthobacteraceae; genus Pseudolabrys. The sequence continues at coordinate 7,397 of DATATS010000259.1, read as the reverse complement.
TAGAGATGCTCGCTGCTCGTGCCCTCGTTTAGAAAGCTCGTGCCGGCATCGACGCGCAGCTCATCGACCTTGAATTCCTTCACAAACGCCAATTCGTCGGGAGTGAATTTGCGCAGCGTGGTGCGCTTACGCAGCGGACATTGCTCGCATGGTGTGTTTTTGCCGCCCGCTCGCGCATTATCTGAAATCATCGAACCTACCTACAACATTATAAAAGGCCGTCCGTAAATAATGAAATTCCTTGAGTATCCAAGGAATGAGTCGGCCAGCCTACCGAAGTTTAATACTGGTCGATGGAAAGCGATGTGTCTTTTGACACTCGACTTGCACTCTACAAGAGCGGATACCTGATCATTATCGGCAGTGGCTTTGCCCGGACGCCGGTCACTGAGGGTCAGATGCTCCCGCCCGAAAAATCGGGAGCGAACCCGATGGCTGCGTACCGGCCCGCGACTGCCCATTCCAATTCAATCACGCGCCCAAACTGCCTCAAGTGCCATCACATTGAAGTTGCGGTCGGGAAAGCCGCCGGCAACGCAAACCTTTGACGACCCGCCTAATGAGTAATTGACGTAAAGATCAATCACGGTGGCTTTTGCTCTTAGACTACGAGCGGCTCGCCAGCGTCCGGCGTTGGGTGCAGGCTCTCCTCAGTTGTCAGCGAGCGTGCCATGTCCAACATCACCGATTACATCAAACGCCCCGCGGTTTTCGACGCCGAAGAAATTTCTGCGATGAGCGCGGCTTATGATCGCGCGCTGACATCCTTTCCGGCGCCACCCCCGAAGACCGTCAGTGAAGCCATTGCGGCCGTCATCATTGTCAGGGCCCGAAGTGGCGAACGCGATCCTCAAAAGCTTTGCCAAGAGGCGCTTTCGGCTTGCGGCTTGGAGGTTCAATGACCTTTGACCAACACACAATTCAGAATTCCGATGCCATCGCAACCCCGGTCTGTATGACGTGCAGAACTGCGATGCGTCTTTTCGGGATAGAGGATGATTTGATCGGTCGTGAGTTGCTGTCTTTTGAGTGCCCCGAATGCGAGCACATCGAAACGAGGACCGACCGGTGCCAATAGACTGCGAAACCACGTCGGCTACGCACGGTGAGGCGTGATGCCCGAGTACCGGTTCTATAAGATTAAACACGACGGCCATATTGCGGGACCGGCCATCGTCCAGGAATGCGCGCGCGACGAAGATGCCCTGAAGGAAGCAAAGCAGTTTCTCAACGGTCACGATGTCGAGGTCTGGCAAGGCGCGCGTGTCGTCGCCTACCTCGTTCCAGACGATAAGTAGCCGTCAGACCGATCGATCTGCGGCGGCCAAAGCACGGCCGGATCGGCATGTTCCCGGACTCGATCCCGAGAACATGCTCAAATCATCAAGTCTGAAACGCCTTGAACGTAATGATCGTGTAGGTGTCCCGGATGCCGGGAATGCAATGCACCTTCTCGTTGACGAAATGCCCGATGTCGGCCCCGGCATCGACATAGAATTTCACCAGCAGATCGTAGTCGCCGGCGGTCGAATAAATCTCGGAGGCGATTTCGGCCTCGGCCAATTCGTTGGCGACCTGATAGGCCTTGCCGAGTTCGCATTTGATCTGGATGTAGAAGGGGGTCATTGAGTGCCTCCGATGGCCCTTTCAGGGCGCATCATCCTGTCCGAAAACCGGTGCCACCCCCGATCGAGTCGAGGCAGGCTTTTTCGGGACGATGCGCCTGCAATCCAGCAAAAAGGCCGTCGCGTTGCAAGCCGGCCTTCATGTCGGCCTTCACGCCGGCCTTCATGCCGGCCTTGCGCCTGCTCCCAGCGCGGTTTAATTATCCAGCAGCAATCTCGTGGGGTGCCCGGCCGGTTCCGGGCTGAGAGGCCTGTTTCCAGTGCCAACCCAACGAACCTGATCCGGGTCATGCCGGCGGAGGGAGATGAGATGCACGGTGCGCCCAAGAACTTGTCGTCCAATCTTATGCCGCAGGTGGCCGCTCGCCTGCTTGAGCGGATACGTGCGCGCACGCCCCGCGTCCATTGCGTCACCAACGCGGTAGCGCAGAATTTCACCGCGAACGCGCTGCTGGCTGTGGGTTGCATCCCATCGATGACGCTCGATCCCGCCGAGATCGGTTCGTTCGTCGCCGGTGCCGACGCGCTGCTGGTCAATCTCGGCACCCTGGATCGCGAACGCCGCGAGGCGACCGATATCGCCGTAAAAACCGCCAGCAGCCGCGCTTTGCCCTGGGTGCTCGATCCGGTTTTTGTCGATCGTAGCGCGCTGCGCGCCGACTATGCGCGCGCGCTGATCGATTTCAATCCCAGCGTCGTGCGGCTCAACGGAGCCGAATTTTCCGCGCTGGCCGGCGTTGAACCTTCACCCGAAGCGCTCGCTGCCTATGCCCGCGACCGTAAGACCGTCGTCGCGCAGTCGGGCGAGACCGATCTGATCGCGGACGGCGCGCGGCTCGCCAGCGTCGCCAACGGCCACGCGCTCATGGCAAAAGTGACGGCCATGGGTTGCGCCACCTCGGCGCTTGTCGCGGCTTGTCTTGCCGTGGAAGCCGACGCGTGGTGCGCGGCATCAGCAGCGCTATCGATCGCCGGTGTTGCCGGCGAAATGGCCGCCGCCAAGGCGCAGGGCCCGGGCAGCTTCGCCGTTGCGATCGTCGATGCGCTTTACAATCTCGATGCGCCGGCTCTCCTCGCGCAAGCACGGGTGACGTGAAATGGATGTCGATCTCAGCCTTTATGCGATTGTCGATCCGGCCGTTGCCGGCGGGCGCAAGCTTGCCGATCTCGCCCGCCTCATCGCCGGCAGTGCCACGCTGGTACAATTGCGTGACAAGCAGGGTTCGACCCGCGCCATGATCGAGGAAGCGCGCGCGCTCACCGCCGTGCTGGCGCCACTCGATATTCCGCTGCTGATCAATGACCGCGTCGACGTGGCGCTGGCGGTAGAAGCCGACGGCGTGCACATTGGACAGGATGACATGTCGCCGGCTGATGCGCGCCTGCTGCTCGGCCGCACGGCGACCATCGGGCTGAGCATCAAGACCGTCGCGCAGGCGCAAGCGGCACCCCTCGAATACCTCAACTATGTCGCGATCGGCGGCGTCTACGGCACGAATTCGAAGGAGACGACCGGTTCGCCCATCGGCGTCGCGGGCTTGCGCGCCATCGTGCAGGTGGTGCGCGCGCGCGCCCGCAATTTTCCGGTCTGCGCCATCGCCGGGATCGACGCAGCGAACGCCGCGGATGTGATCGCGGCCGGCGCCGACGGGGTCGCGGTGATTTCCGCGCTGTCGCTCGCCGCAGACCCCGCCAGGGCCGCGCAGGATTTGCGCCGTGTGGTGGGCAGCGCGCTGGACAAGCGGGGCGGCGCATGACCGCCATCGCGGTGACCATCGCCGGTTCGGATTCGAGCGGCGCCGCCGGCATCCAGGCGGATCTGAAGACCTTTGCGGCCCTGGGCGTCTATGGTGCGTCGGTGATCACGGCGCTGACCGCGCAGAACACGCAAGGCGTCTCGGCCATTCACGATGTGCCCCCCGGATTCATTGCCGCGCAGATTGACGCGATCTTTTCCGATCTCGATGTTGCGGCCGTGAAAATCGGCATGCTGTCGCGTGTGCAAGCGATTGAAGCGGTCGCCCGCGGTCTCACGCGGCATAAGGCGAAAAACATCGTGCTCGATCCGGTGATGGTCGCCACCTCCGGCGATAAGTTGCTGGCGCCGGACGCCATCGGCGCGCTGCGCCGGCTGCTGATCCCGCGCGCCTTGCTGGTGACGCCGAATTTGGCGGAAGCGGCCGCGCTCACCGGCGCGACGCTCGCGCGCAACGAACAGGAAATGGAGATTCAGGCGCGCGAGATCCTGAGCCTTGGTGCGCGCCGGGTGTTGATCAAAGGCGGTCACGGCGGTGGCGAAGAGAGCGTCGATCTCCTGATCGGGGAGGGCGATGTGGTGCGGCTTTCCGCAAGACGCATCGCGACGGAAAATACCCACGGCACCGGCTGCACGCTGTCGTCCGCCATTGCCGCGGGTCTGGCCAAGGGCCTCGACCCCATCGCCGCCACGCAGGATGCCAAGGCCTACGTCACCGCGGCCATCGCCCATGCCGACAGTTTGCACGTCGGGCAGGGGCACGGACCGCTGCATCATTTTCATGCGTTTCGCGAGCAATGGAGACCGTCATGACCACGCGACGCCAATTCGCCATCGGGGCCGGCGCAAGCGCTGCCGGTGTCCTCGCCGCGCCGCATGCCGCGCGCGCGCAAAGCCTGAAATGGAAGATGGTCACCTCATGGCCGAGACGCCTGCCCGGGCCCGGCATGTCGGCTGAACGCATTGCGGACCGCATTCGCGCACTGTCGGGCGGGCGCATCGACATCACGGTCTACGCCGCCGGCGAAGTGGTGCCGGCCTTCGGCGTGCTGGATGCGGTCGGCAATGGCGTTGCCGACATGGGTCACAGCGCGGCGTTCTATTGGCAGGGCAAGATGCCGGCGGCCGCCTTTTTCACCACAGTGCCGTTCGGTCTCACGCCCGGCGAGCACGTCGCCTGGATCGACGCCGGCGGCGGGCAGGCGTTGTGGGACGAGCTTTATGCGCCGTTTGGCGTCAAGCCGTTCATGGGCGGCAATACCGGCGTGTGCATGGGCGGCTGGTTCCGCCGCGAACTCAAAGGCCTCGTCGATTTGCACGGCCTCAAGCTGCGCGCGCTCGGCCTCGGCGGCGAAATCTATCGCCGGCTCGGCGTCACGCCGCAGACCACGCCGCCCGCCGAAATTCTCACCAGCCTGCAATCGGGCGTGATCGACGGCGCCGAATTCGTCGGGCCCGGCACCGATATCGCGCTCGGGCTCTATCGCGTCGCGCCGTTTTATTATTATCCCGGCTTCAACAAACCGAACGGCACCGGCGAATGTATCGTCGCGCTGAAGGCCTGGAACGCGCTGCCGGCCGATCTCAAGGCGGTCGTCGCGCACGCTTGCGCGGCGGAAGCCAATTATGCGCTGGCCGAGATGGAGCGGCTCAACGCGGTTGCGCTGCAAGCGCTCACCCACGATCACGGCGTCAAGCTTTCGGCTTTTCCCGAGGATCTGGTCGCCGCCGCGCGCAAGACCGCGGGCGACGTGCTCGGCGAACTGGCGCAGCGCAGCGCGATCACCGGCAAGGTGCACGCGTCTTACGTCGCCTTCCGCGAGCGCACCGCGCCATGGTCGCGAATCTCGATCGAAGCGGTGCTGCGCGCGCGCGGCGCCTGAAGCGCAAACCGCCCATGATTCACTCCGTCGAAAGCCCCGCATTTTGCGGGGCTTTTCGTGGTTAACCCGGCATTAACCAAACTCAGGCTCTGGTAGGGCCATGCGGCCAGATGCGCGACGCGGCGCCTCCGGCATTCTTAAGTCCTCCAGTGCAGCGTCGCGTGTAGACCCGGGTGGATCGGCGTGATCGCCCGCTTGCAACCTCCATGACAGTCAAGGGGCTAAACGACATGAAGAACTTTCTGATCCGAACCGGCCTTGCCGGCGCAGCGTTGCTGCTGGCGCCGCTTGCCGTGCAGGCTGCGGATTTACCGGCCTACAAGGCGCCGGCCTATAGCGCGCCGGCGGCCTACGCGAACTGGAGCGGCTTCTACGTCGGTCTGAACGGCGGCTACGGCTTCGGCAAATCGGACTGGGATTTCCCGGCGGTGAGCCTGAGCCCGAAGGGCGGGCTGTTCGGCGGCACCGTCGGCTATAATTTCCAGACCGGCATCTGGGTCTGGGGCGCCGAAGGCGACATCGACTACTCCACGATGAAGGGCAGCGCTGCGTGCGGCGCCGGCACCTGCGAAACGAAGAACGCCTGGCTCGGCACCGCGCGCGCGCGGCTCGGCTATGGCGGCTGGAATAACTGGCTGCCCTACATCACCGGCGGTCTCGGCGTCGGCGACGTCAAGGCCACCAACTCGCTGACGGGCGACGCCAACAAGACGATGCTCGGCTGGACCGCGGGCGCGGGCGTCGAATACGCGCTGTTCTCGAGCTGGAGCGTCAAGCTCGAATATCTCTACGTCGATCTCGGCAAGTTCGATTGCGGCAGCGCCTGCGGCGCCGCCAGCGACGACGTGAGCTTCAAGACCAATATCGTGCGCGCGGGCCTCAACTACCGCTTCTGATCCGCTCGCAGGCCGAAACGAAAGAACCCCGGGCAGAACGCCCGGGGTTTTTTGTTTTGGCGCGAAGGCGGCGCCCCTCAATACTTCCCCGCCACCACCCACCCGCCTTCGCTCTAACGAGCTACGGCGGGCGAGCCTCGGGGCGGTTAGTACTTTCCTGCGACCACCTTCTGCTTCTGCTCGCCCAGGCCCTTGATGCCTAGCGTCACCACGTCGCCCGCCTTCAGGAATTGCGGCGTCGGCTTCATGCCCAGCCCGACGCCCGGCGGCGTGCCGGTGATGATGATGTCGCCCGGGTTCATGATAAAGAACTGCGAGCAGTACCAAACGATAAATTCAGCCCCGAAGATCATGGTGCGGGTGTTGCCGCGCTGGCGCCGCTCGCCGTTCACGTCGAGCCACATGTCGAGGTTCTGCGGGTCCTTGATCTCGTCCTTGGTGACGAGCCAGGGCCCGATCGGCCCGAACGTCTCGCAACCCTTGCCCTTGTTCCACTGGGTGCCGGAGCGCTCGATCTGGAACACGCGCTCGGAGACGTCGTTCGCCAGGAAATAACCGGCGATGGCGTCTTTCGCTTTCGCCTTGTCGAGATAGCGCGCGCGCTTGCCGATGACGATGCCGAGTTCGACTTCCCAGTCGAGCTTACTCGAATCCTTCGGCACGACGGTGTTGTCGTTGGGCCCCACGATGCAGGTCGGCGCCTTGTTGAAAATGACCGGCTCCTTCGGGATCGGCATGCCGGCTTCCGCCGCGTGGTCGGAGTAGTTCAATCCGATGGCGATGAAATTGCCGACATGGCCGACGCACGGCCCGAGCCGCGGCTTGCCGGAGACGGCTTTCAGCCGCTTGAGGTTGGCCTTCTTGATCTTGGCAAGGCCGCCGCTCGCCAGCATCTCGCCGTCGATGTCCTTGACGACTTTCGACAGGTCGCGGATTTTTCCGTCGGCGTCGACGATGCCGGGTTTTTCGCGGCCGGGCGCACCATAGCGGACAAGCTTCATTGCAAATTCTCCCTGGGCGTTTGTTCTTTGAAGGATGAAACTGGCGGGTCGGCGCGGATCATGCGACGGCGGAGGGGCAGGGGGCAACCCCATTATGTCGCCAAGGCGAGCGTCCCTAGTTCCTTGCGGCGTCTGATTTGTCGTCCCCGCGAAGGCGAGGACCCAGCGCTTGCACGCGACAACACTAAGAGCTGGATCGTCCGCCGGAGCCTGTCATCGGGCCGGCCTTCGGCCGG
>DATATS010000258.1:0-1590 GCA_036268675.1 Pseudolabrys sp. | reverse complement strand
GGCGGAGGAGCGCGCCGACACCTTGCGGGCCGCCGATTTTGTGGCCCGACAGGCTCAGAAGGTCCGCACCCAGGTCGTCGATCCGGCAGGGTATGCGGCCCGGTGCCTGGATGGCGTCGACGTGCAGCACGCCGTTGGCGGCGTGCACAATGTCGGCAATCTCGCGGATCGGCTGGATGACGCCGGTCTCGTTATTGGCGAGCATCACTGAAACAAGCGGGTGTTCGGACCGAGCAATGGCACTTCTAAGAGCATTAACATCGAGGACGCCGTCGGCCGTGACCGGCAGTTTTTCGATCGCATCGGCTGCAAATCGCCCGCCGCTGAGCACCGATGGATGCTCGATGCCTGACACGAAAAGCCTGTCGCGCGGCTGTTTTCGCCCGGAAATCTCAAGCGCGGGCGTCAATGCGAGGTTATTCGCTTCCGTCGCCCCGCTGGTGAAGGTCACGTTCTTGGCCTCGGCGCCAACCAGCGCCGCGACCTGCTCGCGCGCGAGTTCCAGCGTCCGGCGCGCGGCGCGGCCCTCGGCATGAACCGAATTGGCGTTGCCGGTGAGTTCTAGCGCCCCCACCATCCCCGCGCGCGCTTCAGCCCTTAGGGGCGCGGTGGCATTCCAGTCGAAATAGATGCGTTCAGCCATGATTCCGGTCAGTATCGTTGTCAATATCTGCATACCGTTTCGGGCTAGACCCCGCAAAAAGCTTGCTTTTTGCCCTGGGTGTCGTGTTAGAAGCCCGCGTTCACTGCGGCCGCTTATAGCGCGTGTTGCGGTGCCGCGCAGCGGAAATCACAATAATTAGAATAATTCTAAACAACGCCTGGGAATTCCGCCAGGCCCTTCGTAAGCGCCCCGGTCAAGGACTGCGGGCGGCGAGATTGGATCGAGGTCGCTAGCAATGCCTGAGGTCATCTTCACCGGTCCGGCCGGACGCATCGAAGGCCGCTATCACCCCGCGCGGCAGAAAAACGCGCCGATCGCGATCGTCCTGCATCCGCACCCGCAGTTCGGCGGGACGATGAACCATCCGATCATTTACCAACTCTACTACGCGTTCGTGCACCGGGGCTTTTCGGCGCTCCGCTTCAATTTTCGCGGCGTCGGCCGCAGCCAAGGCAACTTCGATCACGGAACCGGCGAATTGTCCGACGCCGCGGCCGCGCTCGACTGGGCACAGACCATCAACCCGGAAGCCAAGAGCTGCTGGATCGCCGGCTTCTCGTTTGGCGCCTGGATTGGAATGCAGCTTTTGATGCGCCGTCCCGAGATCGAGGGCTTCATCTCGATTTGCCCGCCGGCCAATCTCTACGACTTCTCGTTCCTGGCCCCCTGCCCCTCGTCCGGCCTGATCATCCACGGCGACAAGGACGCAGTGGTGCCACCCAAGGACGTCACGACACTGGTTGACAAGCTGAAGACGCAAAAAGGCATCATCATCGAGCAGAAGATGATCGCCGGCGCCAACCATTTCTTCGACGGCAAGGTCGAGCCGCTGCTGACCAATATCGCGGCCTATCTCGACAAGCGGCTCAAGACCGAGCGCAAGCCGACAGCAGCATAGGCCGGGGCTTGGGCTCGCCCCCGCTTTC
>DATATS010000257.1:0-3567 GCA_036268675.1 Pseudolabrys sp. | reverse complement strand
AGCAGCCGCGGATTGGTCATCAGCGCGCGGCCGACAGCCAGCATCTGCTGCTCGCCGCCCGACAGTTGATTGCCCATGTTGGCGCTGCGCTCGGACAGCCGCGGGAACAGGTCGTAGATTTTTGCAAGCGTCCAGCCGTTGCGGTTCACCGCCGTCGCCAGCAGGTTTTCGCGCACGGTCAAATTCGGAAAAATCTGGCGGCCTTCCGGCACCAGGCCGATGCCGAGTTTGGCGATTGTATAGGACGGCAACGCGCGGATGTCGCGGCCGCAAAACCGGATGCTGCCTTCGCGCGCGCGCGTCAGCCCCATGATCGAACGCACGGTGGTGGTCTTGCCCATGCCGTTGCGGCCCATCAGCGTCACCATCTCGCCGGGCGCGATGGTCAATGACACGCCAAAGAGAACCTGGCTCAGGCCGTAACTGGTTTCGACGCCTTCGAGCGCGAGCACGGGCTCAGCCATGCGCCGCCTCCTGCTCGCCCAGATAAGCGTCCCGCACGTCCTTGTTGCCGCGGATCGTCTCCGGCGCGCCTGAGGCGATGACGCGGCCGTAAACCAGCACCGTGATGCGGTCGGCGAGCGCGAATACCGCCTCCATGTCGTGCTCGACCAGCAGAACGGTGAACTCGGATTTCAGGGCGCGCAGCATGGCCACCATGCGCGCCGATTCCTCCGGTCCGAGACCCGCCATCGGCTCGTCCAGCAGCAGCATGCGCGGCTCACCGGCGAGCGCCATGGCCAGCTCGAGCAGGCGGTGCTCGCCGTGACTGAGCGCCGACGCGCGCCGCTCGGCGCGATCCGCCAGTCCGACACGCGCCAGCGCCGCGCGCGCAGGCTCGCGCAAACTCCACTCGGCGCGCGCGTTGCGCCAGAAGCGAAACGAGTGCCCGGCATGCGCCTGCACCGCCAGCGCTACGTTGTCGAGCACGCTGAGATCGAGGAACAGCGACGTGATCTGGAACGAACGCGCCAGCCCGAGCGCGCTGCGGCGATACATCGGAAGCGCAGTCATGTCGTTTCCGGCAAAACGGATGTTGCCGGAATCCGGCGTCAGTTGCCCGGAAAGCTGCGCGATCAACGTCGTCTTGCCGGCGCCGTTGGGGCCGATCACGGCGTGCAACTCGCCCTCGGCGATGTCGAGCGTGAGATCGTCGGTGGCGACGATGCCGCCGAAGCGCTTGGCGAGATTTTCGATTTGCAGCAAAGGCTCGCTCATGGACGCACCTTTGCTCGCACCTTGGACTCAAGCGAGCGCAGCAGCCCGTCGATGCCGCCGCGCGCAAACAGCACCACCAGCAGCAGCAACGGCCCCAGGATGATCTGCCAATATTCGGTGATGCCGGACAACGTCTCCTCCAGCACCAGCAGCGCGACGGCGCCGAACAGCGGGCCGAAGGTCGAGCCCATGCCGCCGAGCACCACCATGATGATGAGGTCGCCCGAGCGCGTCCAATACATCATCGCCGGGCTGACGAAATCCGTGTGGTTGGCGATGAGCGCGCCGGCGAGCCCGCACAGCGTGCCGGCGATCACGAAACAGACGAGCCGATAACGATAGGTCGGAAAGCCGACCGCGCGCATGCGCGTATCGTTCGAGCGCGACCCCTGGATGACAAGCCCGAAACGCGAATTGACGATCCGCCACACGAGGTACATCGACGCGAACAGAATCGCGAGGCAGACGTAATAGAACTGCACTTTATCGGTCAGATCGAGCGGCGCGATGAACTGGCTGCGCTTCTGGATGGTCAAGCCGTCGTCGCCGCCATAACGCGCAATGCCGGCCACGAGATAATAGGCCATTTGCGCGAAGGCCAAGGTGATCATGATGAAATAGACGCCGCGCGTGCGCAACGAGAGCGCGCCGATCACCAGCGCGAACAAAGCCGAGGCGGCGAGCGCCACCGGCCATTGCACGAAACCCGAATAGACATGCTCGAAGGCCAGCATGCCAACGGCGTAGCCGCCGATGCCCAGATAAGCCGCGTGTCCGAAGCTCATCATGCCGCCGTAACCGAGGATGAGATTGAGGCTGACGGCGGCGAGCGCCAGAATGACGATGCGGCTGAACAGCGTCAGCATGAAACGGTCATTGGCGAAATGCACGTAGACCGGCAGCAACAGCAACGCGACAACGAGTGCGGCCGCGCCGACGGCGTGGAGGGAGAGGCGACCGCTCATTTGCCGCCTGCCGAGAACAGCCCTTCCGGCTTGACCACCAATACCACCGCCATCAGCAGATAGATCAACATGGACGAGAGCGCAGGCGCTGCGGTGGCGGCGGCGTCGGTACTCATCACCAGCCGCATGATGTCGGGCAAATACGAGCGCCCCACCGTGTCGATGAAGCCGACCAGCAGCGCCGCCACGAATGCGCCGCGGATCGAGCCGATGCCGCCGATGACGGTGATGACGAAGGCGAGGATCAGGATGTTTTCACCCATCCCGATTTGCACCGTGAGAATTGGGGCCTGCATCAGCCCGGCGAGCCCGGCGAGCGCCGCGCCGAGCCCGAACACCAGCGTGTAAAGCAGCTTAATGTTGACGCCGAGCGCGCCGACCATCTCCCGGTTTGAAGCCCCAGCCCGGATCAGCATGCCAATGCGCGTCTTCATCACCAGCACGTAAAGGAACGCGGCGACGCCAAGCGAGACCACGATGATGGAAAACTTGTAGGCCGAATACTGCACGCCCGGCAGGATTTGCACCGACGTATTGAGCCACGACGGCAGCGGCAGGCTCATGCCCTCCGGTCCCCAGATCAGGCGCACCGTTTCGTCGAAAAAGAGAATCAACCCGAACGTGCCGAGCACGTGGTCGAGATGGTCGCGGCCGTAAAGCCTGCGCATGACGATCACCTCCACCGCCATGCCGACGACGAGCGTCGCGCCGAGCGCCAGCACGGCGCCGAACACGAAGCTGCCGGTCCAGGCCGCGAAGGTCGCGGCGAAGTAGGCGCCGATCATGTAGAGCGAGCCGTGCGCGAGATTGACCAGGTCCATGATGCCGAACACCAGCGTCAGCCCGGCCGCCAGCAGGAACAGCAGCAGGCCGAACTGAAATCCGTTCAGGCATTGCTCGATGAAGAGGGTCATGACGTCGCCATTGGTAGCACGCGTGCCGCAATCTCCGGTTCACCTTTCCCATAGGGAGAGGTCGGATCGCGCTGCGATCCGGGTGAGGGGTTACAGTCGATCGCGAGTCACGAACCCCCTCCCCCCAACCCTCTCCCCGCTGGGGAGAGGGAGCCTGCCCGTATTCGTGGCAAAGCCCCACAAAACGGAAACGGCAGAAACGCCAAGGCGTCCCTGCCGTCCCGTGTCACATCAGCCGAGGATCACTTCATCGCGCACTTGGCGTGGAAGCTGTCCTGGTTGTCCTTGACGATGGTGGCGACGGTTTTCAGCGCGTAGCCGTCACCCTTCTTCACCACGTCCTGCAAATAGAAATTCTGGATCGGGAGGTGGTTGTTGCCGAACTTGAAGGCGCCGCGCACCGAATGGAAGTTGGCCTTCATCAGCGCCGCCTCCACCGCCTTCTTGTCCGACAGCTTGCCGTGCAGCGC
>DATATS010000256.1:0-3347 GCA_036268675.1 Pseudolabrys sp. | reverse complement strand
GTGTCTCGACGGCTATCCGATGACACGCGCGGGGCGCGGCGGCGCGGCGCTCGGTATCACGATGGTCGCGTCGTTTTTCGCAGCGTCGTTCGGTATCGCCGTGATGGTGTTCGCGTCGCCCGTGCTCGTGCGATTCGCGTTCCAGTTCGGCCCGACCGAGATTTTCTCGATCATGCTGCTCGGGCTGCTCGTCGGCGCGACGATGAGCCGGGGCTCGAAACTGAAGGGCATCGCGATGACGGCGGTGGGTCTGCTGATCGGCGTGACGGGCACGGATGTCAACACCGGGGTCGCGCGCTTCACGTTCGGCTTCACCGAGCTATCCGACAAGGTCGAACTGGTCGCGCTCGCAATGGGCCTGTTCGGGGTGGCGGAATTCCTGCGCGGCGTGAACCGGATGACGGTGGTCGGCGGCGCGACGAACGTCCGCATGCGCGACATGCGCCCCGACGCGCGGGACCTGAAGCGCGCCGCGTTCCCGATCTTGCGCGGCACGTTGATCGGCAGCCTGTTCGGCGCGCTGCCGGGCACCGGGCCGACCATCACGACGTTTATCGCCTACGCGTTCGAAAAGAAACTCTCGAAGACGCCCGACCGCTTCGGTCACGGCATGATCGAAGGCGTTGCCGCGCCGGAGGCCGCGTCGCATTCGAAAACCCAGGTCGACTTCATTCCGACTATGAGCCTCGGCATTCCCGGCGACGCGGTGATGGCGCTGATCCTCGGCGGACTGATGATCCAGGGGATCCAGCCGGGTCCGCAACTCATCAGCGAGCATCCGGATATCTTCTGGGGCCTGATCGCGAGCTTCTGGATCGGCAATATCATGCTGGTGCTGCTCAACGTGCCGATGATCGGGCTGTGGGTGAAGCTCTTGATGATTCCCTACAAGTATCTCTATCCAAGCGCGCTGTTTTTCATCTGCATCGGCGTCTATTCAACCAACAACGACATGTTCCAGGTCGCCGAGACCGTCGTCTTCGGTGTGGCCGGCTATCTGCTGCTGCAACTCGATTTCCACCCGGCGCCGTTGCTGCTCGGCTTCGTGCTGGGGCCGCGCTTCGAGGATAATTTCCGCCAGGCCATGACGTATTCGCGCGGCAACGCCATGGATTTCCTGACGCATCCGATCAGCGCCTTCTTCCTCGCTCTGTGCGTGCTGATGATCGGGACGCAGATCTACGTGCGGCTGCGCGCGCCCAAAGTGCTGCCGGCCGAATTGGCCTTGCGCCTCGACAGCAAAGTGCCCGTGACGAGCGAGTGAGCGCTCAGCCGGTGACGTTACCCGAACAGGAAATGCGGGATGTAACCGTAAAGAAACAGCGCGGCGAGTGCGGCGACCAAAATCGCCCCGATGGCGTTGCCGATTTTGGCCGTGCGTTCATCCTGCGTGTCGGCGGCAGCGGGCGTCTTCTCGTCCATAATAGCTTCCGTGATGGTCGCGCCATCGCCCCTGCCGCAATCTAGACAAAACAACCGGTGGTGTCGCGGGTAACGCTCGGAACGTCACTTGTTCCCAACCCGCATTGACACCCCCGGGCCCGAGCCTACATTAAGCCTTGTTCCGAGGGGGGCCCCGGCAAGGGGCTGAGAGACCGCTGATTGCGGCGACCCTTCGAACCTGATCCGGGTCATGCCGGCGAAGGGACAGGGACTTAAGGTTTCTTCTCCTTAAATACCGATCCCCCTCTCCCGCTTCGCCACCCGGCTGAAAGAATTTCCAGGCGCGCGTGCGCGCCAGCCGGGAGGCGACGATGCAACGATCGGTCTATCTCGCCCGGCTGATCGGACCGGTTCTGGTCGCGATCGGCGTCGGAATGCTGGCCAACGGGCCGCTGTTTCTCGTCATGGCGAACGAGGGCCTGCACAGTTACGTGCTCATCTATCTCTCCGGCGTCTTGACGCTGACCGCCGGCATCGCGCTGGTGCTGGCGCACAACGAGTGGGTCGGCGACTGGCGGCTGATCATCACGCTCCTCGGCTGGCTCGGCATTATCGGCGGCACGCTGCGCATCGTCTGGCCGCAGGAAGTGGTCGAGATCGGCATGGCGGTCATCACGCACGCCGGCACTTTGATGTTTGCCGGCATCGCGGTGCTCGTGATCGGCGCCGTGCTGAGTTACTTCGGCTATGCCGAGACCAAACCCCGTCGCAGACGCAGCAGAAGGTGAGACTGCCATGAACATCCACGATCCGAACGTCGCCGTCCCCAAAGTGACGACCGGTGCGCTGCCGGCCTCGCGCAAGGTTTATGTCACCCCGGATGCCGCGCCCGATCTGCGCGTGCCGATCCGCGAGATCATGCTGGAAGCGTCCGCCAACGAGCCGGATTTGCCGGTCTATGACACCACCGGCGTCTATTCCGATCCGGCGGTGGCGATCGACGTGGAGAAGGGCCTTGCGCGCACGCGCATCGACTGGGTGAAGGAGCGCGGCGGCGTCGAGCAATATGACGGGCGCGCCATCCAGCCCGTGGACAACGGCAACGTCACGGGCAAACACCTCGCGCGCAATTTTCCGAATACGCCGAAGCCATGGCGGGGCGTCGGCGACGCGCCGGTCACGCAATATGAATTTGCCAAAGCCGGCATCGTCACCAAGGAAATGATCTACATCGCGGCGCGCGAAAACCTCGGCCGCAAGACACAGCTTGAACGCGCGGAAGCGGCCCTTGCCGACGGCGAGCAGTTCGGCGGTAGCGTCCCCGCTTTCATCACGCCGGAATTCGTGCGCTCGGAAATCGCGCGCGGGCGCGCCATCATTCCGTGCAACATCAATCACGCCGAACTCGAGCCGATGATCATCGGCCGCAACTTTCTGACGAAAATCAACGCCAATATCGGCAACTCCGCCGTCACGTCTTCCGTCGAGGAAGAAGTCGAGAAGATGGTGTGGGCGATCCGCTGGGGCGCCGACACGGTGATGGACCTCTCGACGGGGCGCAACATTCACAACACGCGCGAATGGATCCTGCGCAATTCACCGGTGCCGATCGGCACCGTTCCCATCTATCAGGCGCTGGAGAAGGTGGACGGCGATCCGGTCAAGCTCGACTGGGAGTGCTACAAAGACACGCTCATCGAGCAATGCGAGCAGGGCGTCGACTACTTCACGATCCACGCCGGCGTGCGGCTCGCTTATGTTCCGCTCACGGCCAACCGCGTCACCGGCATTGTCTCGCGCGGCGGCTCGATCATGGCGAAGTGGTGCCTGTCGCGGCACAAGGAATCGTTCCTGTACGAGCGCTTCGACGAAATCTGCGACATCATGCGCAAATACGATGTCTCCTTCTCATTGGGCGACGGCCTGCGGCCCGGCTCGATTGCCGACGCCAATGACCGCGCGCA
>DATATS010000255.1:0-8279 GCA_036268675.1 Pseudolabrys sp. | reverse complement strand
AATGGACCGCGCTCTACGCGACCGATCTGGCCGAAAGCATCCCGGCCGATTTCGAGATGGGGAACTGGTTTACCTCGGCGCATCCGGAATCGATCTTCGTCAAAGGGCTGTTGGCGGCGCGCGCCGACGCAGACCGCCGTTACGCGCTCTTCAACAACAGCCTGTCGGTGCACAAGCTCAGAAACGGCACCGAAAAACGCACGCTCAACGCGCGCGAACTGCGCGACGCGCTCGGCGATCTGTTCAAGATACGCCTCGATGGTCTTGATGGCCTCGACGCTGCGCTGGCGCGTGTGGCGGATGCCCCGGCATGAGCCGCGGACGCAATGGCCCGCGCCATCCGGGCGGCGGCAAGCAGACCGCTGGTCCGCGCGGGCGTGGTCGCGGGGCTGGCCGCGATCGCGACGAGCGCATCAAGGAGCGATCCCGCGAGCGCCAATCCGAACTACGCGAGAAGCATGCGCCCAAACATGCGCCCAAACATGCGCCCAAGCGTGGCGGCGGTAGAAGCCGGGCGTTTCCCGCGCGACCGCCGCGTGACGAACCGATGATAGCTGCCCCCGCGCCGCCACCGGTCGTTGACCTCAAGCCGCAGAATTTTTCCGCCGGCGTGCAGACCGTCACTGTCACCCCCGATGAAAACAACATGCGTGTCGATCGCTTTTTCGAGGCGCGTTTTCCCGGCCTGTCGTTCAGCCATATCCAGCGCATCATCCGCAAGGGCGAGGTTCGGGTGAATGGCAAGCGCACGCAGCCGAAAAACCGGCTGGAAGCGGGACAGGCGGTGCGTATCCCACCGCTGAAAATCGACGCGCCGGCGCCGCGCGACGACGCCCCGCAAGCGCAAAAGGATCGCGCCTATATCAGGTCGATCACGCTCTATGAAGACGACGACGTGCTGGTGCTCAACAAGCCGATGGGGCTCGCCGTGCAGGGCGGCTCCGGCACCGTGCGCCATCTCGACGGCATGCTGGGCGCCTTGCGCGGGACTCACCCGGACGCACAACGCCCGCGGTTGGTGCATCGACTCGACAAGGACACCGCCGGCTGCCTGCTGGTGGCCAAGACGCGCTTTGCCGCCGCGGCGCTGGGCAAGACCTTCCGCTCGCGCGCAGCGCGCAAGATCTATTGGGCGCTGGTTGCCGGCGTGCCGAAGCCGAAGCAGGGCCGCATCTCGACATATTTGGCAAAGCAGGAGGTCGAGGAAGACTCGTTCATGCGCGTCGCGAAACATGGCGAGAAGGACGCCGTGCACGCCGTCACTTATTACGCGGTGGTGGAAACCGCCGCGCAGCAGCTTGCCTGGATATCCCTCAAGCCGGTGACCGGCCGCACGCATCAATTGCGCGCGCACATGGCACATGTCGGCAATCCGATTGTTGGCGATCCGAAATACTTCAATATCGAGAATTGGCAATTTCCCGGCGGCATGCAGAACAAATTGCACCTGCTGGCGCGCCGCATCGCGGTGCCGCATCCGCGCGGGGGCACGATCGACGTGTCGGCCCCGCTGCCCCCGCATATGGAGCAGACATGGAACCTGCTCGGCTTCGACACTACGCGCTACGATCCGATCGTCGATGCGCCCGAGGAGGAGTAGCGGCGGCCGCGCGGGACTATTATCTCTCAGTTATGCGCCGGGTTCCGACCATCGTTCTGTTCGCGCTTGCCGCCATCTTGCCGGCCGTGCCCGCGCTTGCCCAGCAAGACTTCGACTCGCGCTATTCGATTATGACGCCCGAGCCGGGCTCCAAGCCAGATCTGCCGCAACCTTGGCTACAGCCGAAATACAAATCGCCGCGCGGCACGCGCCAGCATGTGAGGATTCCGCGAACCGCGCCGGTGCCGCAGGCGCGCATTGGCGTGCCGCCCCCGATTTATGTGCCGCAAACCGGCCGCAGCCTGCCGAATTTGCCGACGCTCAATGGCGCCGGACCCAATGGCGCTGAGACCTATCAGGATCGCGCCGCGCGCTGCGCAAACCAGGCCGGCATCTATGGGTCGGCTGCCGGCAGCCCCAGCACCTACATCAACAGCTGCATCAACCAGTAACTGGCCGGCATCCGGGTTTTTTTGTCGCTTGACAGGCAACCAAAAGGTTGCATATTGTCACCATGGATGATGTGTTCAAGGCGCTGGCCGACGCGAGCCGCAGGGAACTGCTCGATCGCCTGCGCGCCGAAAACGGCCAGACGCTTGGCGACCTCTGCGCGCGTCTCGACATGACGCGGCAAGCGGTGAGCAAGCATCTGGGAATATTGGAGGAGGCCAATCTTGTCGTCCCCGTGCGACGGGGCAGGGAGAAGCTGCACTACCTCAATCCGCTGCCGATCCACGAGATCGGCGAACGCTGGATCGGGAAATTCGAACGCCACCGCCTTGAGGCGCTGAGCGACATGAAGAAGGCACTGGAGACAGAGTAAGGAGAGATTCGATGAGTAAGCCCGTTTTTGTCTATGTCAGTTACATCGCCTCGACGCCTGACAAGGTGTTCAAGGCGCTGACCTCGCCGGAGGCCACCGCAAAATTCTGGTTCGGCAACGCGGTGAGCTGCGACTGGAAGGTCGGCTCGCCCATAGCATTCCACCGCGAGGGCAAGCTGATTCTCCAAGGCAAGATCCTCGAATATGATCCGCCGCGGCGGCTCTCGCACAGCTTCCAGCCGATGCACGACGAGAAGTTCAGCGGCGAACGACCTTCGCGCGTCGTCTACGAGATCGAACAGCAGCGCGACCAGGTCAAGCTCACCGTCACCCATGACGACTTCGCCGAAGACACCAAGGTCTTCGCCAGCATCAGCAATGGTTGGCCGCTCGTGCTGTCGAGCCTCAAGAGCTACCTGGAGACGAACCGCGTCTTGTACGCGCCGTGGTACGACAAGCAGGAAGCGGCCGCGTCCTGACGTCTATGCTGCGTGGGTCGGAGTGGGGGCCTCGTGCGCCGCGCGAGGCTCCCAATTCGTCGGGTGACGGTTTCAGATTTCCTCCATCACCTGCGCGTAGGAGATGAGTGCAAATAGCGCCGTCCCGCCGACGATATTGCCGATCAGCGCGGGCACGAAAAACTGCCACAGCATGCGCCACCACTCCCAATCGCCCGACAGCACCAGCAGGTTTGCCTCGACGCTGCCGGCGACGATATGGGTGAAGCCGCCGATGGCGATCAGATAGGTCATCAGCGCCACGACGGCGAATTTCGCGCTTTCGGCGCTCGGGATCATCCACACCATGGCGGCGATCAGGAAGCCGGACGTAACGCCGCGGAACGCCATGGCCCACCACCCAAGCGACTTCAAATCACGGGCGACTGCCAGCATGCCTGCTTTCAGATCGGGTGACAGCACCGGCGCGTAGCGGCAGAAGGCGGCGGCAAACAGCGTGCCGGCGAAATTGGCCACCAGTACGATCGCCCAGAGCCGCAGCATGCGCCAAATGTTTTCGGGCTTTGGATGCTTGAACACCGGCAGCACGACGGTGATGGTGCTCTCGGTGAACAATTGCTGGCGGCCGAGCACCACCATCAGGAAGCCGACGCTGTAGCCGAAGCCCGTCACCAGCGGCCGCCAGGGCGCGTCGGGCAGATGGATCAGCAGGATGGACTGCGCCAGCAGCGAAAAACTGATCGAGAGGCCGGCGGCAACGCCCGACCACCATAACGAAGTGGCCGGCCGCTGCATTTCCTCCTCGCCGAGACGGCGAACGACCTCGTAGATCACCAGCGTGCGCGGGGTCGAGAGCTCCTGCACGTCGTGGACTTCGCGCGCGCTGATGCCCTGCCGGCCTTTGCGCTTACTGCGGGAAAGAGGCTGGCCCATGCAACCCTCAACGCCTGCCGGCAACGGCGGGTTCCCGCGCCGAAGTTGGGGCTAGTGGACTGAATTGTAAGGCCTTTTTTGCTGTCGAATGCGGCCTATGCCGCTAGGGGTTTGTCAACGGCTGCGGGCCTATACAGCGATACCCCCTCAAGGCCCCCCGAACCCCTCATGGACACCCGCGCTACCGGATCATCCGAGTTTCAGACCGCCGCCGTGCCGGAGCTGGCGCCGGCGCAGGTGACGCGCTGGAGCGCGTGCCTCGCCGACGCGCAATGCGAACACGACTATCGCGTTCACCGTTTCCCTTCCGACTTTCGCCGCGCCTGGCTGCTGACGGTGCTGGCAGCGGCAGCCGGTGTGCTCAATGTCCTGGTCGAGTTGAATGCCTATGCTCATGGCTTAAGCCCATTGGCCGCATTGGTCCCACCCGTGGCCGGCGTGTGTTTGCCGCTGCTCGCACTGGTGATCGTGCTGCATGTGCAAACCCCGCGCATGCTGGAAGGGCTGATGGTGGTCTGCATCGCTGTCGGCACCGTCACGCGCTTCGTCATGCTGACGTTGCATCCGGATCTCGGCGCCATGTGGCCGACGATGATGGTCGCCATCGTGCTGGTCGCCTATCTCTATCTGCCGGTGCGTTTGACCGTGTCGGTCGTTCTTGCCGGCGTCATTTCCATTGCCGGCCCCATCTGGTGGGCGATGGCGTCGGGCGGCGCGCTGCCGGCCGATCACCTCTATCGCGCCTTGGTCGCGCTCATGCTGTCCAATGCGCTTGGCTTCACCGCGGCCAACGGGCTGCACCGCAGTCTGCGCACGCAGTTCGCGCAAAGCCTGGTGCTTCAGCAATTATTGTCGACCGACGCGCTGACGGGCATCGCCAACCGCCGCCGTTTCGACGCCGTGCTGGAGCGCGAATGGAGGCGCTGCGCGCGCGCCAGCGCGCCGCTATCGCTGCTGATGATCGATGTCGATCACTTCAAGGCCTATAACGATCATTGGGGCCACCAGCAGGGCGACGAATGTCTGAAGCTTGTGGCGCGGCTGCTGCTCAATTCGGCGGGGCGGCCGGGCGATTTGGTCGCGCGCTACGGCGGCGAGGAATTCGTCTGCCTCTTGCCCGATATCGGCCCGGCCGGCGCGCGCTCGGTTGCGATGCGGCTCACGGCAGCACTCGCGCGCGCCAATATTCCGCATCCGCATTCGCCGTCGAGCCTGTGGCTGACGATGAGCATCGGCGTCGCCACCACGAGCGATTTTGCCGGTGGGCCCGGCACGCTGATCGCGTTCGCCGACAAGCTGCTTTATGCCGCCAAGAATTCCGGCCGCGACCAGATCGCTGAAGGCGCGTTGGCCGGAGGCGAACTCGCCGCGCGCGCGGCCTAGGGCGCGGGTTCGGCGCTCGATGCGTTGAGCGCGGCGATGTCGTCCGCGTCGAGCTTGATCGCGGGCGCTTTCACGATTTCATTGAGTTGATTGAGGCTGGTGGCGCTGGCGATCGGTGCAGTGACGAGCGGCTGCGCGATCAGCCAGGCTATGGCGATCTGCGCAGGGAGGGCGCCATGGCGCCGCGCGACCGTGTCGAGCACCTTCAGGATGCGAAACCCGCGCGCGTCGAGATAACGCTTGAGCCGGTCGCCGCGGCCGGGATGGCGCGCGCCTTCCTCAGCCGAACGGTATTTGCCCGTGAGAAAACCCGCGGCGAGCGCATAATAGTTGATGACGCCGAGCCCTTCGGCGCGGCAGATCGGCGCAAACTCAGTCTCGAATTCGTTGCGGTCGGACAGGTTATAAAGCGGTTGCAGGCTTTCGTAGCGCGGCAGGCCGAGCTTTTTGCTGGCAGCGAGCGAAGCGGTCAGCCGCGCCGGCGTCATGTTGGAAGCACCCACGGCGCGCACCTTGCCCGCCTTGATGAGCGTCGCGTAGGCCTGCATGGTTTCTTCTGGCGGTGTCACGTCATCGTCGAAATGCGTCTGGTAGAGATCGATGCGGTCGGTGCGCAGGCGGCGCAGCGAGGCGTCGCATTCGCGCAGGATGTAGTCCTTGCGCAGGCTGCGGCCTTCGCCCATGTCCTCGCCGACCTTGGTGGCGATCAGTACCTTGTCGCGCTTGCCGTTCGCTTTCAGCCAGTTGCCGATGACGGTTTCGGACTCGCCGCCGGCGTGACCCGGCGCCCAGCGCGAATAGCTGTCGGAGGTGTCGATGCCGTTGAAGCCGGCGTCGACAAAGGCATCGAGCAGCGTGAACGAGGTTTTCTCGTCGACGTTCCAGCCGAACACATTGCCGCCGAGGATCAGCGGAGCGAAGCGGAGGTCAGAGCGGCCAAGTTGACGGGATTCCACGAAAAACGCTTACCGCAAGCTCGCGTTGAACTTGTCGAGCGCGCTCTGCCCCGGACAGAGGTCCTTCTCGCCCAGCGTATTGAGCGGCGTTGCGACCGTGTGCAAATGAGCGTGCAGGTCTTCCGAATCCTGCTCGACGAACAGCAAACCAGTGACGATCTGCCCCTTGGCGGCGTGATGCTGCAAGAAGCCGAGCGCGGCGGTGCGGTCGGTCGGATCGTAGTCGGCGTCGAGCTTGCGCAGCGCCAGTTTCGAGCCGTCATGCTGTTCGACGATCTCGACGGTGCCGGGATCGTATTTGACCTCGATCGGCATACGGCTCGCCATGAAGTCGAGCCGGTTCACCGCTTCGTTGTGCTCGCGCACGAAATCGAAGCTCTTGGTCGAGCCGGCATGGTTGTTGAAGGCGACACAGGGACTGATGATGTCGATGAAAGCCGCGCCCTTGTGGGCGATCGCCGCCTTGATGATCGGCACCAGTTGATGCTTGTCGCCGGAGAACGAGCGGGCGACGAAGCTTGCGCCCAGTTGCAGCGCCAGTGCGACCAAGTCGATGGAATTGTCGGTGTTGATCATGCCGCGCTTCGACTTGGAGCCACGGTCGGCGGTGGCCGAGAACTGGCCTTTGGTGAGGCCGTACACGCCGTTGTTTTCCACGATGTAGACCATGTTCACGCCGCGTCGCAGGCAATGCGAGAACTGGCCGAGGCCGATCGACGCGGAGTCGCCATCGCCCGAAACGCCGAGATAGATGAGATCGCGGTTGGCCAAATTCGCCCCGGTCAGCACCGACGGCATGCGCCCATGCACCGAATTGAAGCCGTGCGAATTGCCGAGGAAATACGTGGGCGTCTTGGACGAGCAGCCGATGCCGGAGATCTTGGCGACGCGGTGCGGCTCGATCGAGAGTTCGAAACAAGCCTGGATGATCGCGGCTGTGATCGAGTCATGGCCGCAACCGGCGCACAGTGTCGACACCGTGCCTTCGTAGTCGCGATGGGTATAACCGAGATCGTTCTTGGGCAACGCCGGGTGGTGGAATTTCGGTTTGGCGAGATAGGTCATGACACTGCTTTCATGGACTTGACCGTCAGCTGGTCGAGATGATCGCCGATTGCCCTGGCGATAAAACGGGCGGTGATCGGCGTGCCGTCATAGTGGTTGATCGGGACCAGGCGCACCGGATCGATGCCCACTTCGTTGACGATGAGCGAGCGCAGTTGCGCGTCGCGGTTCTGCTCGACCACGAACACGAAGTCGTGGTCGGCGACGAATGAGTTGACACTCGAGTGGAACGGGAAGGCGCGGATGCGCATGCGGTCGAGCGCATGCCCGCGCGCCTCGATCATGTGGATCGCCTCGTCCATGGCGGGCGAGGTCGAGCCGAAATAGATCACGCCGTATTTGGTCGGCTTGCCGGAATTGGCCGTGAGCGGCCGCGGCACCAGATCCTTCGCCGTGTCGAATTTGCGGATCAGGCGCTGCATGTTGTCGACATAGGGCGCGCCTTCTTCGGTGTATTTCGCGTAACGATCGCGCGAGGTGCCGCGCGTGAAGAACGAGCCCTTGGTCGGATGCGTGCCCGGATAGGTCCGGTAGGGGATGCCGTCGCCGTCGACGTCCAGGTAACGGCCGAAATCCTTGCCGGCTTCGAGTTCTTCGGCCGTCATTACCTTGCCGCGGTCGTATTTGCGCTCATCGTCCCAGGCGAGCGGACTGCACAGGTGATGGTTCATGCCGATGTCGAGATCGAGCATGACGAAAATCGGCGTCTGCAGCCGGTCGGCGAGATCGAACGACAGCGCACCGAGTTCGAAAGCCTCGGTTGGGCCTTCCGGGAACAGCAGCACGTGCTTGGTGTCGCCGTGCGAGGCATAGGCGCAGGAAATGATGTCGCATTGCTGCGTGCGTGTCGGCATGCCGGTCGAGGGGCCGGCGCGCTGCACGTCGAAAACGACCGCCGGAATTTCGGCAAAGTACGCGAGCCCGATGAATTCCTGCATCAGCGAAATGCCGGGGCCGGACGTTGCCGTGAAGGCGCGTCCGCCGTTCCAGCCGGCGCCGATCACCATGCCGATGGAGGAGAGTTCGTCCTCGGCCTGGATGATGGCGTATTTGGCTTCCTT
>DATATS010000254.1:0-6513 GCA_036268675.1 Pseudolabrys sp. | reverse complement strand
CTGATCTGCGCGCGGCCCTGAAAGACCCGCACGAGGCGGTCGCCCTCGACCGCGCCGGGGGCTATGGCATTGGCGCGGATGCCCCATTGGCCAAGCTCCATCGCCAGCGTCTTGGTCAGCCCGATCACGCCCCATTTGGTCGCCGCATAAGGCGAGCGGTTCTGCACGCCAAAGCGCCCGGCGATCGAGGTCATGTTGATGATGCAGCCGGCCTTCGATGCTTTAAGCGCCGGAATGGCAAGCCGCGAGACATCGAACATCGACGTGAGGTTGATGGCGACAACCTTGTCCCAGTCGTCGGGCGGATATTGCTCGACCGGCAGCGTCATGCCCGAGACGCCGGCATTGTTGATCAGCACGTCGAGACCGCCGAGCGCCTTCACGGCCTCGGGCACCATGCGCTCGATATCGGCGCGCTTGCTCATGTCGCAGCGACTGGCGATGAGGCCGGGAATTTCCTTGGCGAGCGCGGCGAGCGATTTCTCGTCGATGTCACAGATGTAAATCTTGGCGCCGTTCGCTGCAAAGGCGCGGGCGAATTCGCGCCCGATGCCGGCGGCACCGGCGGTGATCAGAACGCGCTGAACCATGAAGTCCCCTTTTAAGCCCACGGCCTGCGCGCGCCGTGGCGAATGTGAATGATTTCGATCTCGCCCCGGCCCACGCTGAAGAATACTCTATAACGGTAGCGTCCCAGGACCTTCACGCGGATGTCGGGGTCGGATGTGCGGGGCGAGGCAAGCGGGTGCGCGGCAATCTCGTCGATGGCCTCGTAGAGCGCGCGCAAGACATTGCGCGCGCCGGTCGGGCTGCGATCATTCAGAAAATTGAAAATTTTATCGATGTCTGCCAGCGCCAACGCGCGATAGCGGACTTTCATGCCAGCCCGTGACGCTTCCAGAACGCCGCCGCCTCGTCGTCCGAGGCAAAGGCACCGCGCCGCGCGTCGGCGATCGCCGCCCGCTCGTCGTCACTGAGATTGTAGACGCCAGTGCGGCGCGCCTCGATCTCGCGTGCCAATTCGGCCAGTTCCTCCTGGTCCTCGTCTGGCCAGAGAGTGACTTTTTGGAGAATTTCTTTCGCAGCAGGGCTCATGACCTCATTATAGCCTAATTGAGCCCTCCGTCACCGCGGGTTGCCTCCTTAGACCCACTTCTTGATCGGCCCGAGCTGCGGCGTCTTGTGGTCGAGCTTGACAATCTGCTCGTCCACATAGCACCAGCCCCAGCCTTCCGGCGGATCATAGCCCTCAATGATCGGATGGCCGGTGGCGTGGAAGTGCTTGGTGGCGTGGCGGTTGGGGCTGTCGTCGCAGCAGCCGACATGGCCGCAGATGCGGCACAGCCGAAGATGGACCCACGGGCTGCCGGTCTTGAGACATTCCTCGCAGCCGCGCGCCGACGGCGTCACGACGCGCACTTCGCTCACATGCTCGCATTTGATCGCCATGCGGGGCCTCCGGGTGGGGCGCTCAGTCTAGCGCAGACTGAGGGGGGCGACAGACCGGCCGGCACGTTGCAGCGCACCATCAAACGCGAAGAGCGGCAATTCGCGCGTGCCTCTGTTCCCCTTGGCCGTTGAATTTGGCTATGGTGCAACTCAAGGCGCGGTCGATTCGACCGCGGCGGAGGGTGCGTATTTTTTAGCGACCACTGGCTGCAGCTTGCCTGCGGCCTCGCGGGTGTCCGTTGTGGACGCCTTTCAAGACGCGCAAGGCCTTGCCGGAACATCCGGGCTGGCCGGCGCGCATGTTGGCGAAGGGGGATCCGATGGCCAAGCGACGTAGCAAGGTAAAACGCAGCAAAGCCCGCAAGAGCGCGCCGGCGCGCCGCTCGCGCAAGCGCAGTGGCGGCAATGAAGGCCTGACTACAGCGATCGTGCTGGCGATCCTGATCGTGATCGGTGTTGCCTACTATGCCTACAATTCGCGGATGCACGCGGCGATGATGGCAAGCCCGCCGCCTCCGCCGGCTGCAACCGCCGCGCCGCCTCCCCCGCCACCGCCCGCGCCAGCGCCAGCGGCGCCTGCCACTCCGGCGCCAGCTAAGTAAGCCCGCTATTCCTCTGGCTCGGTCGTGAAGTAGAGCGGATAGCCTTGCGACTTGCCTAGGTCGGTGGCTTCCTTCGCCTTGGTGTCGGCGACATCCTTGGTGAATACCGCGATCACGCAGGCGCCGCGCTGGTGCGCGGTCATCATCACGCGGTAGGCTTGGCTTTCGTTCATGCGGAACACGGCCTTGAGCACCTGCACGACGAATTCACGCGGCGTGTAGTCGTCGTTGAGCAGGATGACCTTCCACAGCTTCGGCCGTTCGGTCTTGGGCTCTATTTTCGGCTTGGGCCGGGTAGCCGGTTTGAGGACGGTCGGGCTCATCCTTGCGCCTCATGCGGCGGGCAAGATGCGGGGGCAAGTGAACCGACATGATCCGACAAAGGCTGCCTTGCCCGCAAGCCGGTTAGCCGCGCCGCCGTCCGAACGCCGCATCGAGGCTCCACGGCCCTGGGCCGGCAAAGGCGATGTAGAGAAACACGAAGCAAAAGAGGATCGCACCGTCGCCGTGGTTGAGGATGGGGAAAAACCCGCGCGGGGCGTGGTTGAGAAAGTACGCCGAGGCCATCTCGCCTGACATGAGGAATGCGGCGGCCCGCGTGAACAGACCGAGCAGCACCAGCGTCCCACCGGCCAATTCGATCACCCCGGCAAACCAATAGAGGGCGAGCACCGGCGGCGTGGGCAGCGGCGAGGGAAAGCCGAACAGGCGCGACGTTCCGTGCTCGATGAACAGCAACGCCACGACGATGCGCAAAATGGACAGCACAATCGGCGTATAGCGCGTGGCGGCGCTGGCGAGCCCCTGCCCGGCATCGACGGTCATTTGGATTTCCCCTGGTTTAAGACCGCACGCCGTATAGCGAGGCCACAGCGCCTGCGCACATCACGTTCCGCTGATCGGTCGCAATTGAATCATTCCTGTGTCACCGCCGCAAAAACTCCTCGATTCATTGGCGAGTTACGTCAGCCTTGCTGCTTCACTCGTCGCAGCATCGGAATAGGATGGGTGTCGCTAAGGACGGGCCTAGGGGATCAGGCGCCAAAATGGCGCAACGCGTTTGGAGGAAGCCCCGATGGAACTGCGCGCTACCAATCCCGCAAGATCCGCACGCACTCGTCCCATGATCGAATGCGCCCAATGCGGCGCGCGGCTGTTCGTGCCGGAATGGACGGAATACGTTGACGCGCGCCGCGTGCGGCACCTGTGGACCTGCGAGGCCTGCGGCCTTGCCTTCGAGACGACGGTGCGGTTTGCGGCGGCATAAGCAATAAAGACCAAGGAGCCGGACCTTCAGCGCCGGTTCCCCGCCGCGCTTCGTCGATTGAACCGTCCTTCTGCGTCGCATCGTTGTTGCGAATGCGCCACACGATTCTCACATCGTCACAAAACTGAAACTTGGCCGTTGACGAATCGAGCCGCCGGTGACGGACTGATATCCGAAACTCAGTCACGCGGGCCGGCGGTATTGATCTGCCGACCCGTTACGAGGTTCCTCCCGCGTGGCGTTTAGACTGGGCGGCCGCAAGGCCGCCCATTTTTCGTCAACCCCTCACTCGATCCAGCGAAAATCGCCCTGCCCCGCCGATAGCGATCAGTAGCAACCCGCCCATGATCGCCAGGTTCTTGAGCGCCTGCGTCTGATTGCGCACCCGCTCGAGCCCCTCCATGTCCCAGAAATGATGTGAGACGGCGACCGTTCCTGCGGTGAATACCAGAAGAACCAAAGCCGCCCAGCGCGCCCGGTAGCCGATCATGACGCAGCAGCCACCCGCCACTTCCAACGCGGCGGTGGCATAGCCGAACACCGTCGGAAACAGAAAGCCGTGCGCGGCCAGCGTGTCGGCCGTGCCCGTGACATTCATGAATTTGGCCACGCCGGAAACGATGAAGACGACCGCCAGCATTGTCCGCGCCAACGCATAGGCAAAATCGGACATGAACCGGCTTCCTTTCCGCTCAAGCAGGACTCAAGGCCGCTTGCATGCTCTCGATCTCCGGCTCGGCCGCCCTCTGCAATGGGTCGATGGCCTCGATCAGTTGCAGGAAGGCGCTGCCCGGTAGCGGCGGCGCGAACACGTACCCTTGCGCCGAGCGGATGCCGAGTTCGCGCAAATGCATCACCTGCTCGAAATTCTCCACGCCTTCCGCCACCACGTCCATGCGCATGTTGTGGGCGAGGTCGATCAGGGTTTCCACGATCGTTGTGGAGTTACGGTCGGTGCCGATGGCGTCCACGAACATCTTGTCGATCTTGATGATATCGACACCGAGCTTGAGCATATAAGACAGTCCGCTGTGGCCCGTGCCGACGTCATCGATGGCGATGCGCACGCCGAGGCCCTGCAAGGCGGCGATGGTCTGGCGCGTTGCGGTGAAATTTTCGATCGGGTCGCGCTCGGTCACTTCGAGCACCACCTGCGACAACTTGATCGGCGAGCCGGAGAAGATATTGCGGACCTCCTTGACGATGGATTGGTCGCTGAACAGTTGACCGGCGAAATTGAACGACACTTTGAGCGCCGGCCGGCAGCCGATTGCCGGACCCGCCTCGACACAAACCCGGCGCATCAGATCGCGTGTCATCTCGCGGATCAGTCCGCTCGATTCCGCCAGCGGAATGAACGCGCCTGGCAGCACCAACGTGCCGTCGGGCTTACGCCAGCGCACCAGCACCTCGGCGCCGCGCAGTTGGCCGGAGCGGATGTCGACGATTGGCTGGTAATAGGGCACGAACTCGCCCGCATCCAAAGCGCGCTCGATTTCCGCCACCGGATTTCCGATCGAGCGCCGCGGCATCAGCATGGCGAAGATACCGAGGATCAGCACGATCGCGCCGGTCGCGAACATCCCAAGCCATTTCAGATCGGCGTGGCTGGCCTCCACGCTTCCGCGCGCGGCGGAGATTTCGACGCCGAAGCCGTATTTGCTCGATTGGCTCGCGGCCACAAAGAACGCCTTGCCGGTGCCAGACGGGCGCACGCCGTGCTCGCCGATCACGGCGTCATCATGCGTGGCGATACGCGCAAACGCGCTGAACCGTTCTCCCTGGGTGGACACTTGCGGCAGAAACAGCGCGCTCGGCATAAGCGCCGCGATGCCGTTGGGACCCTCGCCCACCTTGCGGCGCAGCCGCACGACGCGCTGGCCGCGTTCGAGCGCAATGATGTCGAGTGTATATCCGGGCGCGCCGAACAGCGGCTCGGACGATATGACCGTGCGCAGACCGAGCGGCAGGCCGAGATTGGTGCATTGCGTCTGCCCGTCGCCGGCAACAACCGCGATCTCCTTGATCGGGATGGTGTCGAAGGCCGCGCGGCGCATGGTCTCGATCTGGCTTGGCCGGCAGGAATCCACACCGTGCGCCGCCAGCGCATCGAGCGTCTCGATGGCTTGCGCGACCCGGGATTCGGCAAGCGCAATCGCTCGCCTGGCGGAGGTGTTGACTTCCTCCTGCCCCTGGCGATCGATCAGACCACTGAGCCAGAAATCGAAAGCGACCAAGGGCACGCCGGCGAGCAGCACGCCGACGGCAATCGCAACGATATTCCGGCGCGTGAACGCGCGCGCAACAAAGCCCATCCTGGTGTCCGGCCTGCCAAACCCTACTGGTGCTTGGGCACTGAGCCATGGCGCCGTAAAGACCGGCTTAAGCTTAAGGCTGCGTGAGCCCGATAGTGGGGCGTTATGGATGCGAGCGGGCGTCCATGGTTAATGTCGGGTAAACGAAAGCTGCCTGCGGCACACGCAAAGTCTGCGTTAGACTGCCGGACCGACTGAAACGGCAAAGGAGCGCGCGATGAGCTTTTTCCCCGGCAAGGACCCCGAGGCGGGCGATGCCTACGCTTGCGACGCCATCGCGCAGGTGATCGTGCCGCGCACGGTCGATCTCGGCGACGGCTTTTCCGTTCGCCGCGCCTTGCCGTCGGCGCGCACGCGCATGGTCGGGCCGTTCGTTTTTTTCGACCATTTCGGGCCGGCCGAGTTCCGCGCCGGTAACGGGCTCGACGTGCGCCCGCATCCGCATATCGGGCTTGCCACGGTATCGTATCTGTTCGACGGCGAAATCATGCACCGCGACAGCCTCGGCACCGCGGTGGCGATCCGCCCCGGCGAAGTGAACTGGATGACCGCCGGGCGCGGCATCGTGCATTCCGAGCGCACGGGACCCGAAAAGCGCGCCGCCGGCAGCCCGATCCATGGGTTGCAGATGTGGGTGGCGCTGCCCGCCGCGAAAGAAGAAATGGAAGCAGGCTTCACCCATCACGAGGTCGATGAATTCCCATTGGTCCGCGACCAGGGACTATTCGCGCGCGTCGTCGTCGGTTCGCTCTACGGCGTAAAGTCGCCGGTGCCGACCGTGCATGAAACCATATTCGGCAACGTCTTGCTGCGCGCCGGCGCCAAGATTCCGCTCGACGCCGATCACGAGGAGCGCGCGATCTATGTGGTCGACGGCAGC
>DATATS010000253.1:0-6815 GCA_036268675.1 Pseudolabrys sp. | reverse complement strand
CACCGGCCCGAGGAAATTTCCCGCCGCGAACGGCAGCAGATACCAGCCGATGTGGTCGGACGCCACGCCATAGAAATCGGTCAGGATCAGCGCGTAGGTGAAAAAAATCGCGTTGTAGAAAAATGCCTGCGAGGCCATGAGCGCGAGACCGACATAAGTGCGCTGGCGATGGCGCTTGAACAGCGTCTGCGCCACTTCCCAAAGTGGCGTCGATCGCCGCGTGCGCAACCGGACGCGCGGCAGATCATGCGCCGGCGGCAATCGCGAGAAGCGGGCTTCGATCGCCTTGATCACGCGTTCGGCTTCCTCCGCGCGCCCATGCGTCATCAGCCAGCGCGGGCTTTCCGGCAGCCACATCCGCATAAAAAATATGACGAGCGCCAAGCCTGCGCCGATCAGGAAGGCGAGCCGCCAGCCGCGTTCGGGATCGATGACATGCGGATCGAGCAGCACGAGCGAGCCGATCGCACCGAGCGCCGCGCCGATCCAGAAGCTGCCATTGATGACGAGATCGCTCCAGCCGCGCACGCGCGCCGGAACCAGTTCCTGGATGGTGGAATTGATCGCGGCATATTCGCCGCCGATGCCGGCGCCGGTGACAAACCGCAACAGCGCGAAGCTCGTGACGCTCCACGCGGTCGCGGTCAGGGCGGTGGCGACGAGATAAACACTGAGCGTAACGAAGAACAATTTCTTGCGGCCGAGCCGGTCGGTGAGCCAGCCGAAGACGATCGCGCCGATGACCGCGCCGGCCAGATAGGCGCTCGATGCAAAACCTATGTCGGTATTGCTGAAGTGCAGCACCGGGCTGTCCTTCAGGGCTCCGGCAAGGCTGCCGGCCAGGGTCACTTCGAGCCCGTCCAGAATCCAGGTAACGCCGAGTGCGCTCACCACCAGAGTGTGGAATCGGCCCCAGGGCAGCCGGTCGAGCCGCGCCGGGATGTCGCTCTCCACAATCGTGCCGTCAGCCACCACTGCCGCCTCGCCCGCCTGAGCGTCCACTCCGACCAGACCAACGCATTGACTGCATTGTCGTTCGGCATATTGCCGCAGCCGCTGTCGCCAAAATGCCACAGCCGCCGCCAATTTGTTCCCGAGGTTATCCACAGGCCCGCGGCACGCGCCGACTCAGATAGCACTGGCCGCATTGCAAGGACCAACCGGGGGACACGATGCGCTTGGACGCGGTCGACTATCGATCATCCCAGTCCGACGTGCGTAAATCCGAAATGAATGTCGAAAATACCCAAGGCCAGCTTACGCCGGCGCGTCGCGCCGCGCTCGACGCGCTGGAGCGGGAATTCCACGATCTGTTGAACGCGCGCCCGCGCTAGCGGGCACACGCGAAGCGCGCGACGGCAGGGTTCGCAAGCGAAACAGCAATCGGCTAGTCTGCGGCGGCGGCGGATGACCTTCGCCGTCGCTTCGGACGTGAGCCCGCATGGATACCGATGCTCTCCGCCGCCTGCACTACGCCGCCGCCATCGCTTGCGGCGTGTTCGCTGCCTTGGCCGTGCATATCGCATTCACCGTCTTCGGGATCGGCCTTGATGCCGTCCTGCGCAGCGCCGGCTCCGGCAGCACACAGCAACTCACCTCGGCGCTGGCCTGGTGGGCGATCGGCGGCGCAGGCTTTCTCGGCGGCTGGGCGACCGGTGCTTATCTGATTGCCGCCACGCGCGAACGCGAATTCGTTTTCCGGCTGGCGCAGCGTTTTCTGATCGCGCTGGTTTTTGTCGTTGCGACCGCCGGCGGCATCATGAGCAAGAGCGGCAATCTCGGCGGCACGATCGACGTGATAGCGGGCGTTACCGCGCTCGGCTTGGGTGTGATTTGCGCTTTCTGCGGCGCCCGGCTGGCTTATCTCAACGCCGAGCAAGTGTAGAATTCGTTAGCCCTAACGAATGATGAAATCACGCCGCGGATACGCTCTGTCGCGTGTCGCACGCGCAGATACTCAAAACTTTAGTCAATGCCTTTATTGGATCGTATTTGTTCTCCGGTAACGGTGGGCACAGATTCCGAAGGAGGCGTCGGATGCGTGCCACTGAATTTTCCTGGAGCGCGAGCGACATGTGGTTGGGCGATCGGAGCGCAAGCGAGGGGGCAAATCTCGTTCTCTATTTCGGCGCCCGGCGTGCGTTCACGGATAAGGCGCGTTTCGACGAATTGCGCTCGATCTTCCCGCAGGCTCACATCCTCGGTTGCAGCACAGGCGGGCAGATCCATAACGACGACGTCGTCGACAACGAGATCACCGCGCTCGCGCTGCAATTCGGCGCGACCAGGCTCAAGCTCGTTTGCGAGACGGTTACCGGCGTCGATGCGTCGTATGACTGCGGGGCTGCGATCGGGACTGCGCTCAAGGCAGACGATCTGGCCGGCATTTTCGTTCTCTCCGACGGCCTGAACGTCAATGGCAGCAAACTGGTCGCCGGCATCACCAGCATCGTCGGCCGCGACATTCCGCTGACCGGCGGGCTCGCAGGCGACGGCGCCGAATTCAACGAAACGCTGGTCGGCGCCGACGATAGCCCCTGCTCCCACCGGGTCGCCGCGGTCGGCTTCTACGGAGACGCCATTCGCATCGGCCACGGCAGCGCCGGCGGCTGGGATGTCTTTGGCCCGCGCCGCCGCATCACGAAATCCGCCGGCAATCTGCTGCTCGAACTCGACGGCGAACCCGCGCTCGATCTCTACGAGCGCTACCTCGGCGAAGACGATGCGAAAGGCCTGCCCGGCACCGCGCTGCTGTTCCCATTGCAGATCTGCAATCCCGATCAGCCCGACAACACCATCGTGCGGACCGTGCTGGCGGTCGATCGCGAGAAGCGCACAATGACATTCGCCGGCGACATGCCGGAAGGCTGGACCGCGCAGCTCATGCGCGGCAATTTCGAAAAGCTGTGCGCGGGCGCGG
Source organism: Pseudolabrys sp. (assembly GCA_036268675.1). Classification (GTDB taxonomy): domain Bacteria; phylum Pseudomonadota; class Alphaproteobacteria; order Rhizobiales; family Xanthobacteraceae; genus Pseudolabrys. The sequence goes on along the minus strand of DATATS010000253.1, from coordinate 3,895 downwards.
CCGACGCCGCGCGCCAGGCACATTCCGGCATTGGGCAGGGCGAAAGCGCCGCCATTCTGGTGAGCTGCATCGGACGTCGGCTGCTCATGGGCCAGCGCATCACCGATGAGATCGAGGCCGTCGCCGCCGAACTTGGCAACAAGACCGTACGGCTCGGCTTCTACTCGTATGGCGAGATTTCCCCGCACGCCGCGTCCGGCATCTGCGAGTTGCACAACCAGACGATGACTGTAACCGCGCTGCATGAGGCGGCCTGAGGCACCGTGCACAGGCTTTTCGCCAAACAGCTCGCCAAGGCCACGAAGCCGTCCGGAGAGGTCGATCTCGACCTGCTCGGAGAGTTCGTCGACGCAGCGTTCGAACAAGCGGACAACGACCGCCGGCGGACCGACCGGTCCATCTCGCTAATGATCGAGGAGCTCGATCAGCTCAACCGCGGCCTCGAAAGCACGATTACCGAACGCACGCGAGACCTGCGTGAGCGCGAAGCTGAATTACGGTTGCAGAATTTGCGCTTCAACGCCGCCCTGGAGAACATGCCGCAGGGTCTGTGCATGTTCGACCGCGACCAGCGATTGGTTGTGAGCAATGTCCAATATGCCACGCTGTATGGGCTCGATCCCGAGCGACTGAAAATCGGAACGCCGTTCCGCGACATCCTGGAATGGCGGGTCAGCAATGGCAGCTGTCCGGAAAACGGCGAAGCCTATATCGAAGGACGCCTCGCGGAAGTCGATAGAGGAACGTCCTATTTCACCGTCGACGAAATGCAGGACGGCAAGTACATCGAGGTGATCTTTCAGCCGCTGGCGGAAGGCGGTTGGGTGGCGATCCACGACGACGTCACGCAGCAAAAGCGGTCGGAAGAGCGCATTTCGCACATGGCGCATCACGACGCGCTGACCGATCTGCCCAATCGCGTGATGTTGCGCGAGCAGCTGGACAGGCACTTGAGCACCGTCAAGCGAGACGGCTCGCTTGCCGTCCTGTGCCTTGACCTCGACTATTTCAAGCAGGTCAACGACACGCTCGGTCACCCGGTCGGCGATCGCCTGCTGTGCGCGGTCGGCAAGCGCTTACGCGAATGCGTGCGCGACACCGATATTGTGGCGCGGCTCGGCGGCGACGAATTCGCCATCATTCAGCCCGGCCTCGAACAACCGATGGCGGCCAGCGCACTGGCCCAGCGGCTGGTCGAAGAGCTGGCGCGGCCGTTCATGACGGAAGGCCATGAAATCGTCATCGGCACTAGCATCGGCATCTCGGTCGCGCCAAGTGACGGTATCGACCCGGACGTCCTGCTGAAAAGCGCGGATATGGCGCTCTACCGCGCCAAGGACAACGGCCGCAGCGCGTTCAGCTTTTTCGAAGCGGGCATGGACGCGGACATGCACGAGCGCCGTACGGTCGAAATCGACATGCGCAAGGCCATCGCCGCCGGCGAGTTCGAACTTTATTATCAGCCACTCATCAATCTCGAGCAGAATTCGATCAGCGGCTTCGAGGCGCTGCTGCGTTGGAACCATCCGACACGCGGCATCGTTTCGCCCGGTACGTTCATTTCGCTGGCGGAGGAAACCGGCCTGATTATCCCGCTCGGCGAATGGGTCCTGCGGCAGGCCTGCGCGGAAGCGGCCAAATGGCCGGACGATATCAAGGTGGCGATCAACCTTTCGCCGGTGCAATTCCGCAGCAAGAATCTTGTCGGCGCCGTGATGTCGGCGGTGGCGAACGCGGGCATTTTGTCCAGCCGCGTCGAGTTGGAAATCACCGAAGCCATTCTGTTGCAGAACAACGACGCGACGCTTGCGACCTTGCACCAGTTGCGCAGCCTGGGCGTGGGAATTTCCATGGACGATTTCGGCACGGGTTATTCGTCATTGAGCTACTTGCGAAGCTTCCCGTTCGACAAGATCAAGATCGATCAATCCTTTGTCCGCGGTCTCGACAAGAACAGCGACGCCATCGCCATCATTCACGCCGTGTCGGGGCTCGGCATCGGCCTCGGCATGACGACCACGGTCGAAGGCGTGGAGACGAAAGAACAGCTCGATCTGGTGCGTGCCGAAGGCTGCACGGAGGTGCAGGGCTATCTGTTCAGCAAGCCGCAGCCGGCCGCCGAGGTGCCTCGGCTGCTGGCGAGTTTCGGAAAAAAGAAAAAAGCGGCGGCTTGAGTCAAACGCGCCTGCTTAATCGATCAATGGAAATTGCGGCCTTTCGGCATCACCGTCTCCAGCCGGGCATCCGTCGTCGTGCCGTCTTCCGACAGGCGGCGCAGAAGCGGCGTGAGATCCTTGACCTCATCGGCTATGACATGGACGACGCCTGAAGCATTCTGCAGCCTGCCGGTCACGCTGACGAGCCGCGCGCCCAGCACGACAGGGCAGAAGATCTCGAAAATCTTCGGCCAGACGATGACATTGGCAATGCCGGTTTCATCCTCAAGCGTCGCGAAGATGACGCCCTTGGCGGTGCCCGGCCGCTGCCGCACCAGCACGAGCCCGCCGACCGTCACCCGTCGCCCGGACGCAATCCCGGCAAGCCGCTCGTGCGGGAGAATGCCGCGTCTGTCGAAATCGGCGCGCAGGAAGGCCACCGGATGCGCCTTCAGCGACAGGCGCAACTGGCGATAATCCTCCACCACCTGCTGTCCGGGCGGCATGGCCGGCAGTTTCGCATCCGGTTCAAGTTCAGACATCGCAACGCGCGCAAACAACGGCAGATCGTCCTTGTCGCCCGACCGCCGCAATGCGCGGATCGCCCATAGCGCCTCGCGCCGGTCCAGACCGAGAGAATTGAAGGCATCGGCGGCGGCGAGACGTTCGAGTGCGGCCGGCTGAAGCCCCGTCCGCAGCCACAGGTCGCGCACGGAATCGAACCCCTCGCCGCGCGCCTGCTCGATTACGTCGCCGTGCTCTTTCGAGAATCCACTGATCTGCCGGAAACCGAGACGCACAGCATAGTTTGAATGAACGACCGCTTTCATATCGGCATGGCGCGGATGCAGCCGTTCGCCGGCTTTGCCGTCCAGCTCCAGCATGCAGTCCCAATGCGATGCGTTGATATCGACCGCCCTCACTTCAATGCCGTGCTCCTGGGCGTCGCGCACGATCTGTGCGGGCGCGTAAAAGCCCATCGGCTGGCTGTTGAGGAGGGCCGCGGCGAAAACGTCGGGATAGCGGCATTTCAGCCATGCCGAGGCGTAAACGAGATTGGCAAAGCTCGCCGCATGGCTTTCCGGAAAGCCATACTCGCCGAACCCTTGAATCTGCCTGAAGCAGTTCTGCGCGAACGCCAGCTCGTAGCCGCGCTTCGTCATGCCCTCGACGAACTTCGTCTCGAAGGAATGGATCGTTCCGACCCGTTTGAACGTCGCCATGGCGCGGCGGAAGCGGTCCGCCTCGCCCGGCTCGAATTTCGCCGCCACGATGGCAATGCGCATCGCCTGTTCCTGGAACAACGGAACGCCGAGCGTTCGTCCAAGCACGTCCTTGAGTTCGTTCGGATCGCCGGATTTCGGCGACGGGTAGCTCACCAGAGCCGGATTCTGGCGCCGCTGCAAATAAGGATGAACCATCTTTCCCTGGATCGGCCCCGGCCGCACGATCGCGACCTCGATGACGAGATCGTAGAACTCCTTCGGCTTCAGCCGCGGCAGCATCGACATCTGCGCGCGGCTTTCGATCTGGAACACGCCGATCGTGTCGGCGCGCTGGATCATTTTATAGGTTGCCTCGTCCTCGTCCTGGATCGTGAGGTCTCGCGACACGCCGTAATGCGATTGCAGCAGCGCAAAGGCGCGCCGCAGGCACGACAGCATGCCGAGCGCCAGCACATCGACCTTCAGAAGACCGAGCGCTTCAAGATCGTTCTTGTCCCATTCGATGACGGTGCG
>DATATS010000252.1:0-3392 GCA_036268675.1 Pseudolabrys sp. | reverse complement strand
ATCGACAGGGCATGACCGAATCCGCGCTCGTGCCGGAGCTTGCTGCCCACAATGGGCCAACGACTGAAGAGCCGGTCGCGATGAATGATCGAGCACGCCTCGCTCAATCGCTGAAGTCGACGACAAGACGACGGGCCGCGGCGGCTGCGCCACTGCGCGTGCATGGCTGGCCGATGTCGACGCAGGGCTGGCGCCGCCTGGCGCGTCGCTGGTTCACCAACCTGCTCGAATGCAACGTGCCGCACGGTGCCGGCGCCAGCGCCGCCGCCCTCTTGCTGTTGGCGAGCACGTGTTACGGCGTGGTCAAAGGCGGCCACGGGCCCAATATCGCGGCGCAGGTGCAGGACATCGGCGACAGCGCCGCCAACAGCCTCGGATTTCGGATTTCCGAGATCGCGCTCGCCGGCGAGCATGAAATGAGCCGGCAGGATGTTCTGGCGCTTGCCGGCATCACTGGCCGTTCCTCGCTTCTGTTCATCGACGCGGCGCAGACCCGCGCGCGGCTTCTGACCAATCCGTGGATCGCACAGGCGACCGTCCTCAAGCTTTATCCCGACCGGCTGCGCATCGGCATCAAGGAGCGCAAGGCCTTCGCGCTCTGGCAGAACGAAGGCCGCGTCTACGTGATCGCCGCCGACGGCACAGTGCTCGAGCCCGACGTCCCCGCGCGCTATTCGACGTTGCCGCTGGTGGTCGGAAAAGGCGCCGAGCATGCGGCGCGAGATTTTATCGCGCTGGTCGCGCGTTATCCGGACATCGCCGAACGGGTCGAAGCTTCGGTGCTGGTCGCTGATCGCCGCTGGAACCTGCATTTGAAAAGCGGACTGGAAGTGCTGCTGCCCGAAATCGATCCGGCGCAGGCACTGGCGACGCTGACCGATCTCGACCGGACAAAGAAATTGTTGTCGCGCGATATCGTTGCGGTCGATCTGCGGCTGCCCGATCGCGTCACCGTGCGCCAGTCGGATGCCGCCGCTGCTGCGCGCGACGAAGCCTTGAAAGCGGCCGAGAAGGACAAGAAGGCCAAACACAAGGGAAGCGACGCATGACCGTGCTGCGCTTCGGCCTCACTCCGAAGATGAAGCCCATCTCGCCGCGGCGCTCGGCGGTGGTCGCCGGTCTTGATATCGGCACCAGCAAGATCGTCTGCATGATCGCGCAGCTCGAGCCGCAGGCGCCGCGCGATGCGTTGCGGCGCCGCAGCCACGGCGTGCGCGTTCTCGGCTTTGCCCACACCGCCGCGAGCGGCATGAAATCGGGCACGGTGGTTGATCTGGTGGAGGCCGAGGAAATGGTCCGCCAGGCCATCGACATTGCCGAGAACATGGCCGGGGTGCAGCTTGAATCCGTGGTGGTATCCATGTCCGGCGGCCGGCCCGGCAGCGAACGCTTCATCGCCAATATCGAATTGACCAATGGCGCCGTCACCGACAATGAAATCGGCCGGGTGCTGGCCGCGGCGAGCCGCCGTTCGGTGCGCGACGGGCGGGCGGTGCTTCATTCGCTTCCCATTGGCTATGCGGTGGATGCAGCGACCGGCATCCGCGAGCCGCGCGGCATGCTTGGGCACCGATTTGGCGTGGATATGCACATGGTCACCACCGACGTGGCGACCGTGCGGAACCTGATGCTGACGATCGAGCGCAGCCATCTGGACGTCGAAGCCATGGTCGCTTCGCCCTATGTCGCGGGTCTTTCGGTGCTGGCCGACGACGAGGCCGATCTCGGCGCAGCAACCATCGATCTTGGCGCCGGAACCACGACGTTCGCGGTCTTTTCGGGCGGCCGCTTCGTTCATGCCGACGGTTTTGCGCTTGGCGGACAGCACATCACCATGGATCTGGCGCGCGGGCTGAACACCAGGATCGCGGATGCTGAGCGAATCAAAGCGATTTATGGCAGTGTTTTAACGGGTGGATCGGATGAACGCGACATGATCACCGTGCCTGCCGTCGGAAACGATGAACGCGAGCCGCCGCAATTCGTCTCGCGCGCAAATCTCGTGCGCATCATCAAGCCGCGGGTCGAGGAGATACTGGAAATGGTGCGCGACCGGCTGGCCGACTCGCCGTTCGCCGCCGAGCCGCGCGCGCGCGTGGTCCTTACCGGTGGCGCCAGCCAGTTGTCCGGCATGGCGGACCTTGCCGCGCGCATTCTCAAGCGGCCAGTGCGGATCGGCCGGCCGTTGGGTCTTGCCGGGTTGCCGGAGGCGGCCAAAGGGCCGGCTTTTGCGGTTGCGGCGGGCCTCTTGGTCTACCCACAAGCGGCACATCTTGAACACTTCGAACCGCGGAAAACGCGGCAATTGATGACAGGAACGGGCGGTTACATGGCAAGGGTCGGACGATGGCTACGCGAAAGCTTCTGACCCTCATCCCCGGAACCACGAAGGAGCCGGCAGCGGACCGGCTCCGTTCGGCGGCGCGCAAGGACGTTGGCGCAAGACGCGCAAACGCCGCCTGCCGCCCGTGCATTAAAGAGGCAATCCAATGACCATCAATCTGAAAGTCCCCGACATTCACGAGATGAAGCCGCGCATTACCGTGTTCGGCGTCGGCGGCGCCGGCGGCAACGCCGTCAACAACATGATCTCGGCGGGCCTGAAAGGCGTCGACTTCGTCGTCGCCAATACCGACGCGCAGGCGCTCACCATGTCCAAGGCCGAGCGGGTCGTGCAGATGGGCGCGCAAGTGACCGAGGGTCTCGGCGCCGGGTCGCAACCAGACGTCGGCCGCGCGGCTGCCGAAGAGGTGATCGACGAAATCCGCGACCATCTGACCGGCGCGCATATGGTCTTCGTCACCGCCGGGATGGGCGGCGGCACCGGCACCGGAGCTGCGCCAATCATCGCCAAGGCCGCACGCGAACTCGGTATTCTCACCGTCGGCGTGATCACCAAGCCCTTCCAGTTCGAAGGCGCCCGCCGCATGCGGTTCGCCGAAGCCGGCATCGTGGAACTGCAAAAAGTCGTGGACACGTTGTTGGTCATCCCGAACCAGAATCTGTTTCGGGTGGCCAACGAAAAGACCACCTTCGCCGACGCCTTCGCCATGGCCGACCAGGTGCTCTATTCCGGCGTCGCCTGCATCACCGACCTGATGGTCAAGGAAGGCCTCATCAATCTCGACTTCGCCGATGTGCGCGCCGTCATGCGCGAGATGGGCAAGGCGATGATGGGCACCGGCGAGGCCGAGGGCGACAAACGGGCAATGACCGCGGCGGAAGCGGCGATTTCGAATCCGTTGATCGACGACGCCTCCATGAAGGGCGCCAGGGGATTGCTCATCTCGATCACCGGCGGCCACGATCTGACGCTTTACGAGGTGGACGAAGCCGCTACCCGCATCCGCGAGGAGGTCGACCAGGACGCCAATATCATCGTTGGCGCCACG
>DATATS010000251.1:0-12900 GCA_036268675.1 Pseudolabrys sp. | reverse complement strand
CGCCGAGCCTGACGATCTCTGTCGATTTCTGGTGCCGCAGCCGCTGCACGGTCAGGCACGCGCCGATCTGGTCATGGCGCAAGCCGGCGCGCCGCCGCGCGTCACGATGCTGGACACGGAAGAACATCTGCCGTGGGCCGGCCATTCGGCGCGTCATGCGCTCGGCGAAATCTATGCGCTGATTAAAACGCACAAGACGACGCTCATCTTCGTCAATACCCGCAGCCAGGCCGAATTCCTGTTCCAGGAATTGTGGCGCGGCAACGACGACAATCTCGCCATCGCGCTGCATCACGGCTCGCTCGACGTGGCGCAGCGGCGCAGGGTGGAAGACGCCATGGTGGCCGGAAAGTTGCGCGCGGTGGTGTGCACCTCTTCCTTGGATCTCGGCGTCGACTGGGGCGACGTCGATCTGGTGATCAATGTTGGCGCGCCGAAAGGCGCCTCGCGGCTCTTGCAGCGGATCGGGCGCTCCAACCATCGGCTGGACGAGCCGTCGCATGCGGTGCTGGTCCCGGCCAACCGTTTCGAGGTGCTGGAATGCCGCGCCGCCATCGACGCTGTCGCCGATAACGCGCAAGACACGCCGCCGCTGCGTGTCGGCGGACTCGACGTGTTGGCGCAGCACATCCTCGGCCGCGCTTGCGGTGAGCCGTTCCTGCCCGACGAGCTCTACGCGGAAGTGCGCGCCGCCGCACCCTATGCCGCGCTGGCGCGATCCGATTTCGATGCCGCTGTCGATTTTGTCGCCACCGGCGGCTACGCGCTCAAGGCCTACGAACGCTTTGCGAAAATCCGGCAAGATACGAGACTTGGCAAGGACGGCCGCTGGCGCGTCACGCACCCGCGCGTGGCGCAGCGCTACCGCATGAATGTCGGCACCATCGTGGAAGCCGACATGCTGAAAGTGCGGCTGGTGCGCTCACGCGCGTCCGGCGCCATCGTGCCGCGCGGCGGACGTATATTGGGCGAGGTCGAGGAATATTTTGTCGAGACGCTCACAGCCGGCGACACCTTCGTTTTCGCAGGCGAAATCCTCAAATACGAGGCGCTGGTTGAGGACGAGGTTTATGTCTCGCGCTCGACCGCGACCGATCCGAAGGTGCCGGCCTACGAAGGCGGCAAGTTTCCGCTGTCGACTTATCTCGCCGCCCGCGTGCGCGCCATCCTCGCCGACAAGGCGGCCTGGCGTGCGCTGCCCGATCAGGTGCGCGAATGGCTGGAGATCCAGCAATGGCGCTCGCTGCTGCCCAAGGCCGGCGATCTTCTGGTCGAGACCTTTCCGCGCGCCGCGAAATATTATCTGGTCTGTTATCCGTTCGAGGGCAGGCTCGCGCATCAGACGCTCGGCATGCTGCTCACGCGCAGGCTCGAGCGTGCGCGGATGCGGCCACTTGGTTTTGTCGCCAATGAATATGCGCTGGCGGTGTGGGGCCTCGGCGACATCGCGCTGCACATCAAGCGCGGCGATCTATCGCTCGCCCAGTTATTCGATCAGGACATGCTGGGCGACGACCTGGAAGCCTGGCTTGCCGAATCCGCGCTGATGAAGCGCACCTTCCGCTCCTGCGCCATCATCGCGGGGCTGATCGAGCGGCGCTTCCCCGGCGAGGAGAAGTCGCGCCGCCAGCTCACAATTTCCACGGATCTTGTCTATGACGTGCTGCGCAAGCATCAGGGCGACCACATTTTGCTGCGCGCAGCGCGCGCGGATGCCGCGACCGGCCTGCTCGACATAAAACGGCTGTCCGAAATGCTCTCGCGCATCCGTGGCCGAATCGTCCATAAAGCGCTCGATCATGTCTCGCCGTTGTCGGTTCCGGTGATGCTGGAGATCGGGCGCGAGACCGTCTATGGCGAGGCGGCGGATTCGCTGCTGGCGGAAGCGGCGGATGAACTGGTCAAGGAGGCGATGACGTGAGTCTGGCGGAGCGGAATGTTGCGGACAGCATGGGCAATCTTATTGCCCTTGCCGGCGTCCCATTGCTCGCCGACCCCGCCGGGGTTCTCTATTGGCCGGAGCAAAGCCTGCTCGCGGTCGCCGATCTGCATCTGGAAAAGGGCTCGAGCTTTGCCGCGCGCGGCCAATTGCTGCCGCCCTATGACAGCGCGGCGACGCTGGCGCGGCTTGCCCGTGTGATCGGACATTACGCACCGCGCGTCGTGGTCGCGCTCGGCGATAGTTTCCACGATGGCGGTGGCCCGGCGCGGCTGGGCCTGGAAGACCGCGACAACCTGCGCAGCCTTCAGCGCGGACGCGACTGGATCTGGATTGCCGGCAATCACGATCCCGATCCGGTTGACGGGATCGGCGGGGTGTTTCAGGCAACGCTGGCGCTCGGTTGCCTGACATTTCGCCATGAGCCGACCGGCGCCAAGGGAGACATCGCCGGCCATCTGCATCCGGTGGCGCGCGTCGCGCATCGCGGCCGCGCGGTCAGCCGCCGCTGCTTTGCCGCCGACGGCACGCGCATGGTGATGCCGGCGTTCGGCGCCTTCACCGGCGGCCTGAACATTCGCGACGCGGCTTTCGCCGATCTGTTCGGCACGCTTTCGTTCACCGCGCATATGCTGGGCGAAGCACGGCTTTACGCCTTCACGGCAAAGCGCTGTCTGGCGGATTAGCCAGTCGTTTCGTTCGCCCCCGCGAAGGCGGGGGTTCAGTGCAACAAAACTAGATTCTGAAATCGCTGCTGTGGATTCCCGCTTGCGCGGGAATGAACGGAGTGGGGCTAATCCCTGCGGAACACGATGCTGGCGATCCAGCCGGTGAGCAGCGCCAGCATCGCCGTCACGATGCCGTAGAGCAGGCCGTAGTCGCGCGCGGCGTCGGCGACGAATTGCTCGAAGCCAGCTTTGGTCACCTCCAGCGCCGAATTGGTGCGCGAGAGCAACACGCCTTTGGCGAACAGCTTGACGTCGATCCCGTAATTGCCGATCGGCGCGTCGGCCGGCAGCGAAATCGCGGCGCGGAATACGGCCGGCGTGAGAAACGTGACCGCAGTCGAAGAATCGCGGTAGAGGCCGTGCTGGCTCTCCAGCCGCACAAACGCGACCCGGAACGGATCGTCGCGCACGGTGTCGGCAATGTCGGGACCGATGCGCTGCGGCAGCAGGAAATTATCGAGGCCGATTTGCAAGCGCCGCAAGGTCTGCGCATCGGCGATCTCGCTGACCGGGCGGTTGCTCAGGATCGCGAGATAAGACGGCACGCGCACGAATTCACGCGAATTGATGTTGACCCATATGCCGAGCACGCGCTGCTTGCGGCGCGTGCGGACAGTTTGCCGCGGCCCGGTCACGGTGACCACGAGATCGTAGGCCGCGCGCAAGGTCGGCGCTTCCGCGTCGGGCTCAATGGCGCCGAACAGCACCAGATCCTCGCCGACGAAATTCGAAGTGATCGAGACGCGGTGGTTGGAGAGCGACACCACCAGCCGTTCGGCGGCGGCGGGCCGCGCAGCGCAGGCCGTCAGCGCGACCATGAGAATGAAAACGATCCGCTGCATCACCCGGACCTGACCTGACGTATCGAGTAAAGGTCGTCCGGCTGGACCACCAGTTCATAGGCAAAGCGCAGTCCGACTGCGAAAACAAGCAGGCCGAGCAGCAGCCGCAGCCGTTCGGCGCGCATCTTCTGGCCGGTGCGCGCGCCGAATTGCGCACCCATGACGCCGCCGGCCATCAGGATCAAGGCCAGCACGGCGTCGACCAGATGGTTGGTCGCGGCATGCATGATGGTCGCCGAGGCCATCGTGACCAGTGTCAGCACCATCGAGGTGCCGATCACGGTCGCGGTCGGCGCGCGCAGGAAGTAAATGAGCATCGGCACCAGAATGAAGGCGCCGCCGATGCCCATGATCGCGCCGATGAAGCCGATGAAGAAGCCGATTGCCCACACCGGGATCGCCGAGACGTAGATTTTCGAGCGCTTGAAGCGCAGCTTGAACGGCAGTCCGTGGATCCAGGTATGGCTGCCCGGCCGGCGCAGCAAAGGCGGCGCGCCGCGATAGACGCGCATTACGGCGCGCAGGCTTTCATAGATCATGGCGGCGCCGACCGTGGTGAGCAGCGTCACGTAAGCGAGCCCTATCACCAGATCGAGCTGGTCGACGGCGCGCAATTCGGTGAACAGCCAGACGCCGGTGGCGGTGCCGACGAAGCCGGCGCTGAGCAGCATCATCGCCAGCGCCACGTCGATGGTGCGACGGCGCCAGTAGCTGATCGCGCCCGAAAACGAGGACGCGGCGATGTGGCCGGTCACGCTCGCCACCGCGACCGCCGGCGACACGCCGATGAAGATCAGCAGCGGCGTCATCAGGAACCCGCCGCCGATGCCGAACATGCCGGATACGAAGCCGACCGCTACTCCCATGCCCAGCACGAGGAAGACATTCACGGGCAGGTCGGCGATCGGAAGATAGATTTGCACGATGGGTGTCCGGCGTTCACGGCCCATGTGCCGCTTGGCCGGTCCCTCAGGCTGAAGCGGTCTGCCTTGCGGTCAAACCTTCCACCATGCGGGTCCGGCGGCGACTCGCGGCCGTCCGTTCCGACAATCTTAGGCGATGAACTTGCGCGCGGGCACGTCTTTGGGCAAGCGGCCGCGCTTGTTCACCGATTTCCAACGGTGAACGAGCCGAGCGACAAGGGGCCTGCCGGCTTCGACCCCGGCTTCGGCCGTGCCTTTGGCGAGTGCTGCTCGGCGGCATGGTCCCAACCCCCCGGCGGCGGCGGAACCAGGACCGCCTCGTTTGGCGGCCGTCTGACCTTGAAGGTTGCGACTTCCCGCTTTGCGGCTGCAAGGTCGTCTTCGTCCATTTGGCCGGCCACGTCGTCGCGCTTTTTGGCGGCTTCCCGGTCGCCCTGGCCGGCCGCCAGCGCGAACCATTTGTAGGATTCGGTCATGCTCTTTTCGACGCCCAGCCCGCGCGCGGCAAGAACGCCGAGATTGAACTGGCTGTCGGAGACCCCGGCATTCGCCGCCTTGCGGAACCATTGCGCGGCGTTGGCATAGTCGGGCTTGCCGTCGGCGCCTTCGGCATAGAGGACGGCGAGATTGTGCATGGCCTTGGCGTTGCCGCGCGCCGCCGCCGCCAGATAAAGCCTGCGGGCGCGGACGATGTCTTTCTTCACGCCCATGCCTTTTTCCAGCAGGCTCGCCAGGCGGAATTGCGCCGGGGGCAAACCCTTGGCCGCGGCGCGCTCGAGCCAGTAGGCGGCTTCCGGCAGATCGGCCGCCACCCCGCGGCCTTCCGCAAAGCGCACGCCGATCTCGTAGGCAGCCGCTGCGTCGCCGGCGACGGCGGCGCTGCGCAGTTGAATGCCGCCGATGCCGGCGGGCAGTTCGTCCGCATGGGTCGCGTGGGCAGGCGGCCGGCTGCCGCCGGCGGCGGGATGCGTAATCGACCCGGTGATATCGGTTTTCGGTTGCAGCAATGGCGGATCGAACAGCGGCGGCATCTGCTGGGCCGTACGGCTCAGATCGGGCGGCGGCAGCGCCTCGGCTGCGATGCCGCTCGCTGGCGGATCGAGCGCAGGAGCGCTGCCCTGCGGTTCGCTTTGCTGCGGCAGATCGGCAGCGAGGCTGAGCGGGGCTGCGGGCTTGGTGCCAGGTTCCGCCGCGTCCGGCTTGGCGACATCAGCCGGCAGCACTTTCGCCGTCCTGGTCTGGTGCCCGGTCAGCAGCCAACGACCCCCGATCTGGACCGATCCGACCACGACGGCAATGATGCTCGCCGCGATGAACAGCGACTTCACCCGCTTCATCAATTTGTTACGCAGCGAACCGTCGTCGAATGACTCTTCGATCGGCGGCTCAAGCCGCGGCGCGCGCGCCGCCGGTTCCTGGCCCGCAGCAAGCGCCGCGCGGCGCGCGGCGGCGATGAACCCGGATTTGCCACCGGCGGCCGCGGGCTTGGCGACGCCGAGGGCTGCCTCGGAGGCGGCGATGCGGGCTGCCGGGTTGGCGCGGAACTTGGGCGGACCGGAGCCCGGCTCGAGCGGCTGATCGGGCGGCAGATCGGGATCGATGGGCGCGAGCCTGGCGGCGGGCCCGCGCTGTGGCGCTTGCTGTTGCGGCGGTGCCGGCATCGGCATTGGCATTGGCGCGGGCTGCACCGGCGGCATTGCTTGCAAGGGCGCTGCCGGCGGCAGACGTGCAGGCTCTGGCGGTGCATCGCTCACCACCCGCACCGCGAGCTTGCCGACGGCTGCGGCCGGCGCATCGTCGCCCGCGGGCGGCGCGGGCATCTGGCTTTCGCCGCGCATGCCGCGCTCGATGGTTGCGAGGCGGTCGACCACGATACCGAGCGTGCCATGCACGGCTTCGAGCGCATCCTGGGTGCGGGCGATGTCCTGCTTGAGGTCGTCGACGCCGGGTGCGACGCCAGCGCGCAATCCGCCGCCGCCACTGCCCGATTTGATGTCCTCGATATTCACAAGCAATTCGGCGAGCCCGCGCTCGATCGCTTCCAAATGGCCGAGGCGGCTGTCGGACGCGTCCAGCTTCTCGACGAGGCTGACGATGCGATCCTCCAGATGGCCGAAGGCGACATTGTCGCCGCGCGAACTCTGGATCTGCTCGATCTTGTCGGAGAGCGATTCGACCAGCGCTTCCAGGCGTGGCGGCACCGCGCCGCCGCTTTGCGCGCGTTCGGCCAGCGCGTCGGACAACGCAGAGATACGCTGTTCGAGATGGCCGAGGGCATCGCCGCCGCCCGCCGCTCGTGCGATGCGCTCGACCTTTTCGCCCAGCTCTTGCACATGGGTGGCAAGGCCGCTCACCGTCTCGTTGGATGCAATGCTGCCGGTCATGCCGCGCAACGTGGTGATGGCGCTTTCGAGCTGCGCCAGGGTCTGCGGATCCTTCTGGGCGACGATGAGATCGATCTTGCGCGCGAGGCCGTCGACCGCCTCGTTGAAGCCGACCAGATTTTCCGCCGGCGTCAGGCCGCGCAATGCGTCGCGCACTTCGGCAAGGCCGTGCTCGATGCCCGACAGCTGACCGCCATCGACGCCGGCCTGGCGGCCTTCGGCGATGCGCTGGGTCAAGCCTTGAATCTGTTTTTCGATGGTGTCGATGGCGCGCCGCGGCATCGCGTCGTTGAGCGAGCGGCCGATCTCGCCAAGCTCGTCGCGCAATGCATTGATCGCCTGCTCGACGCCCGGCCTGCGCAGCGTCTCGATCTGGTCCGTGATATTGCGAAGCTGTTCTTCGAGCCCCGACAGATTCTGCGTTGGCAATGGCGCAAGCGCGGGCGCCAGCGGCGGTGCGTTTTGGACAGCGAGCGGTGGCTCGCCTTTGAGCGCGCGCTGGCGGGCGGCAATTTCGGCGACCGCGCGGTCGAGGCTCGGCGCGGCGTGCATATTGCCGGGCATGACCGGCGGCATCACTGGCGGCATCACCGGCGGCGCCATCGGGCGCGCCGCGCCGGCGAATTGATCGAGCCGCCGGTCGAGACGGCCGATCAGCTCGGCAACCTGATGGGATTCGTTGCGCACGCGTGGCGGCGCGTAAACCGCGGGGCCGGAGCGCATCAATTTGTCGATACGGCGCGTGAGATCGTCGAGCCGCTCGTTCACGCCGGCGAGTTCGCTGCCGTGATCGTCGTCATCCTCGGCGTGCGGATAGGCTTGCACACCTTCCTGCTCGGCCTGCTGGATGATCACCGAGTTGAGCCATTCGCCCAGCGAAACGCCCGACCGGCGCGCCGCTTCTTTCGCCGTCTCGCGGGCTTCCGACCGTATCCCTTTTACGCTCCACGGGACGCCAAATTTCATGCGGGCACCAAGTTCGAGGTGGCGGCGTTAGGAGCCCTCGAGATCTCCGTGGAACCGGCACACGTTAAGGCTGAGTGGATACGGGCGCGGTCCGCAGTCCTCGGACGCGACATTCTGCCGTTTGCAGTAAACACGCGGTTAACGATGCGGCCGAAGTGCCGGATTTCGCCCGCTGTTTTCCGCCGCATGGGCGCCGGGACCTGCGCCTTAACGCGGCTGTAAGCGGCATGCGCCATCCTTGGCGCGGATTGCCGCGCTGGGGATTTTGCGGCCCGACTTGCAACGGCCGCAACCGCTCACGAGTTAACGGGTTGTTAACGGCGCTCCGCCGCAAGGGCGGGCGCTACGGCAGGACGCCGGGAGGGATCGATGCCAGGCTACAAGGCACCAGTGGATGACGCGTTGTTCCTGCTGAACGACGTCCTGCATATCGACCGCTATGGCAATCTGCCGGGCTTTGCCGACGCCTCGCCGGACATTGTCGAGGCGGTGCTGCGCGAGGCGGCGAAATTCAGCGAGGAAGTTCTCACCCCGCTCAACCGCGTCGGCGACAGCGAAGGCTGCACGCATCGCGCCGACGGCAGCGTGACCACCCCGACCGGTTTCAAGGACGCCTACAGGCAGGTGGCGGAAGGCGGCTGGATCGGCATTTCAGTGCCGGCGGAATTCGGCGGACAGGGCCTGCCGGCTACGCTCACCGAAGTGGTCAACGAGTTTCTCTGCTCGGCCAACATGGCCTTTGCTATGTATCCCGGCCTGACGCAAGGCGCCATCGCCGCGCTGCTCGCGCATGCGTCGCCCGAACTGAAGACAAAATATCTGCCGAAGATGGTCGAGGGCGCCTGGACCGGCACCATGAACCTGACCGAGCCGCATTGCGGGACTGACCTGGGGCTGCTGCGCAGCAAGGCGGTCAAGCAGGCGGACGGCAGCTACAAGATCACCGGCACCAAGATTTTCATCTCGGCCGGCGAGCACGATCTGGCGGACAACATTATCCATCTGGTGCTGGCGCGCATCGAGGGCGCACCGGCCGGCACCAAGGGCATCTCGCTGTTCGTGGTTCCCAAGATCATGGTCAAGGACGACGGCTCGCTCGGCGAAAAGAACGGCGTCACCTGCGGCTCCATCGAGCACAAGATGGGCATCCACGGCAATTCCACCTGCGTGATGAATTACGACAACGCCACCGGCTGGCTCATCGGCACGGAAAACCGCGGCCTGCCGGCGATGTTCACGATGATGAACGAGGCGCGGCTTGGCGTCGGCGTGCAAGGCCTGGCACAATCGGAAGTCGCCTATCAGAACGCGGCGATCTACGCCAAGGAGCGCCTGCAGGGCCGCTCGATCTCGGGCGTCAAATATCCCGACAAGCCCGCCGATCCGATCATCGTGCATCCGGACGTGCGGCGGAATTTGATGACCATGCGCGCCTTCAACGAAGCGGCGCGCGCGCTGGTGCTGTGGACCGCGCTCAAGAGCGATGTCGCGCATCGTTCCGGCGATGACAAGGAACGCCAGAGCGCCGACGACCACATGGGCTTGCTCACGCCGGTGATCAAAGGCGTGCTCACCGATACGGGCTTTGCCAACACCGTGATGGCGCAGCAGGTTTTCGGCGGCCACGGTTACATCGCCGAAAACGGCATGGAGCAGTTCGTGCGCGACGCGCGCATCGCGCAAATCTACGAAGGCGCAAACGGCATCCAGGCGCTCGATCTCGTCGGCCGCAAGCTCGGCAAGGATGGCGGCCGGGCGTTGATGGCGTTCTTCAACGAAGTTTCCGCCTACATCAAGGAGAAGGGTGCCGGGGAGGCGATGAAATCTTTTGTCGCGCCGCTCGGTGTTTCGCTTGGCCATTTGCAGCAGGCCAGCATGTGGTTCATGCAGAATGCCATGGCCAAGCCAGACAATGCCGGCGCCGGCGCCGCAGACTACATGCATTTGTTCGGGCTGGTCGCGCTCGGCTACATGTGGTGCAGGATCGCCGAAGCGGCGATCGCCAAATTGCCCAAGGCGAACGGCTCGGCGCCGCGTTACAGCGCCAAGCTCGTCACGGCTCGTTTCTTCATGGAGCGCATGTTGCCGGAGACCGCCAGCCATCTCGCGCGCATCCAGGCCGGCGCGGCGAGTACGATGGAATTGCCGGACGACGCGTTCTAGCGTGTCCTAGACCAGCGCCCGCGGCTCGATGGTGGCTGACAGCCGCAATGCCGGCGATTCCATCGCGGCCTTCATCAGCTCGTGTCCATCGAAGGCGCCATCCGCGCAGATGAATTCGAAAGACGCCAAAATGCGGTCGACCGTCTCGCCGTCGCGCGCGAATGGCAGCAACAGCCGCTCGAAATGGATGAGCGCGCCATTGCGATCGGTCACGTCGTGGATGGTATAGACCGGACAGCCGGTTTCCAGCGCCCGATGGTAGGGCGCCAAGCCAGTGACGTTTTTGGCCGCCGGAATGACCTCGTCCAGAAATCTCCCGCGGCAGTCGGATGACCCGTAAACCCGGGCGATCATCGCGCCATGAAATCGGATCTGGAACCGGGCCGTTCCATTGCCGCCGGTCACGTCGAGAAAACTCAGACTTTCCGATATGCGCGAGAGGTCTTCGGCTTCGACCGCCTGCCATTGCGGAACGCGATGCGCGCCTAAATGCCGTTTCCAGAATTTCAACAGCCAGCGCTGATTGACCGCACGGACGACATCGGCCCGCGATACAGGAAATTTCATCGATATGCCCTTGCTTGCCCGGCGGCGCAGGCTTTTTTCGTCTCGCGCCGTGTTTGTCAACTCCCGGCAACTAACAAGCGGGTCGATGTCTTATTCCCTTTGCGCCACGGATTTTGTTTTGCGCAAATTCAACCGGCGCGCGCAAGCGCCAACGGGCGGCGCGAGCGCAGCAGCAGGAACGCCGCGATCGAAACATTGAGCAGGTTCCAGGCGAGGCCGTTGAGGAAGGCCGCCCGATACGAGCCGGTGAGATCGAAAATCTCGCCCGACACCCAACCGCCGAGCGCCATGCCGAGCACTGTGCCCATGATGACAAAGCCGACGCGCGTACTGGCTTCCTTCGCGGGGAAATATTCGCGCACGATGATCGCGTACATCGGCACGATGCCGCCCTGGAACAGGCCGAACAGCCCGGAAATGACGTAGAGCGAGAACAGCCCGTCGAAGAAAAGATACAGCAGCAGCGCCACGCCCTGCATGACCGAGCCGAAGATCAGCGTGCGTACGCCGCCGATGCGGTCGGCGACGAAGCCGGAGCCGATGCGGCTGATGATGCCTAGGCCGAGCATCAGCGATAGCATGTCGGCGCCGCGGGCAACGCCGTATCCGAGATCGCCGCAATAGGCGACGATGTGCACCTGCGGCATCGACATGGCGACGCAGCAGCATATGCTCGCGAAAAAGAGCAGGACCATCAGGGCGTTCGGCGACAGCGGCAGCGCCGCCTGGCGTTTTGCGGCATCTGCGGTGGCGACGTCCGCATGACGCGCGTCGATTGTCCGTCGCAGCAGCAGCGACAACGGCAGCATGGTGACGACGCAGAAAATGCCGATGCCCATGTAGGTTGCGCGCCAGCCGTCGGCGGCGGTGAAATGCTGCACCACCGGCGGCCAGATCGTGCCGGCGAGATAATTGCCGGACGCGACGATGGTGACGGCGATGCCGCGGCGGCGGCGGAACCAGTGCGAGATGTCGGCCATCAAAGGCGCAAAGGTCGAGGCGGTGCCGGCGCCGATGAGGGCGCCGTGCGCGATCTCCGCCTGCCACAGGCTGCCGGCGTTGCCGACGGCGATGTAGCCGGCGCCGAGCGCCAGCGCGCTGACGATCACCGCCACGGTGATGCCGAAACGGTCGGCGAGCTTGCCGGTGATGAGGCCGCCGACGGCAAAGCCCAGCATGGTGAGCGTATAGGGGAGCGAAGCCTCGGCGCGGTCGACGCCGAATTCCGCCTGCATCGCCGGCAGCACCACCACGACCGACCACATGCCGACGCCGCCGACGGTGGACAGCGCCACCGCCGCGGCCAGCCGCAGCCACGACACGGCAGAATCGGTCGCCGCGCCAGAAACGGCGGCGTCTGAATGTGCGGGGGTCACGATGGCAGGTCCGGCCTTTCCCGATGGTCGTAGCACCGCGCGGGCGCGCGATCCAAGCCCCCGATCGGCGATGGCCTCGATCAAATATATTGATGGCGCGCGGCAGGCTCGCGCGCGCCCGGTCCCGGCCCTATGGTAGCCGCAACCGATTCGATCCAGACTGCGCCGGTATGAACGCCCTCAATCTGCCGCGTCCCGCATGGATGACCGAAGACCTCGTCCTGCTCGAGGAGCAGGCGCGCCGGTTTATCGGCGACGAATTCGCGCCCAATATCGACCGCTGGCACGAGGCCGGCAAATACGAGCGCGAGGTATGGAACAAGGCCGGAGCGGCCGGCCTGCTGTGCCCCTCGATGCCGGAAGAATACGGCGGCGGCGGTGGCACCTTCGCGCATGACGCGGTGATCAATCGCGAACTCTCGCTCGCAGGTTTCGATACGTTCGGCGCGCCGCTGCATTCGGGGATCGTCGCGCCCTACATCCTGCATTACGGCACCGAGGAACAGAAAAAGCGCTGGCTGCCGAAACTCGCCACCGGCGAAATGGTCGGTGCCATCGCCATGACCGAGCCGGGCACCGGCTCGGATTTGCAAGGCGTGCGCACCAAGGCGGAGAAATCCGGAAACGGTTATGTGCTCAACGGCTCGAAAACTTTCATCACCAACGGTCAGCACGCCAATCTCGTCATCGTCGTCGCCAAGACCGATCCGAAAATGGGCGCCAAGGGCGTCTCGCTGCTGGTGGTGGAAACCGAGGATGCAGCCGGCTTCCGTCGTGGCCGCAAGCTGAAGAAGCTCGGCCTGGATTCCGCCGACACCTCGGAATTGTTTTTCGATGACGTAAAGCTGCCGGCGGAGAGCCTCCTCGGCAGCGAAGAAGGGCAGGGCTTCTTTCAACTCATGAAGGAACTGCCGCAGGAGCGGATGATCGTCGCCCTGCATGCGGTCGCCATGATGGAGCGCGCGCTGAGCCTCACGATCGATTACGTCAAGCAGCGCAAGGCCTTCGGCAA
>DATATS010000250.1:0-4813 GCA_036268675.1 Pseudolabrys sp. | reverse complement strand
GCGGCGTGGCACCGGCATTCTGGCCAGCAAGACGCGCCGCACCGAAGTGCCGGTCGATACGCTGTTCCGCAGCCTGGAGAAAAAGCCTCCGCATCTGGTGCCGGGCACCGCGGTGTTTCTGACCAGCGATCCCGATTTCGCCCCGACCGCGCTGCTGCACAATCTCAAGCACAACAAGGTGCTGCACGAGCACAATGTGATCCTCACCATCGTCACCGCCGACACCCCGCGCGTGCCGGAGGAGGAGCGTGTGCAGATCACCCCGCTGTCGAAGCATTTTTCGCGCGTTTCGCTGAAGTTCGGCTACATGGAGACACCCAACGTCCCCAAGGCGCTTGCGGTCGCGCGCAAGCTCGGCTGGCAATTCGACATCATGTCGACGTCGTTCTTTTTGTCGCGGCGTTCGCTCAGGCCGTCGCCGCATTCGGGCATGCCCGGCTGGCAGGACCGCCTGTTTATCGCGCTGGCGCGCTCGGCCAGCGACGCCACCGACTTTTTCCAGATTCCGACGGGCCGCGTGGTCGAGGTCGGCACGCAAGTGACGGTCTGACCGCGACCCGCTTTGCCGCCGCAATAAACGCCGCCGGTCATCGGCGAGTCGAATAAGTAATTGATATAATTACTATAATTGAACTTTGTGGTCTGCGATTTTCGCATGGCTCAAGGTTCCGGTTTGCGCAAACGCCTGTGCCCGCCGGGTCGCGGCGGCGTTATACGGGCGCGCAGATTTTTTGCATTGCAACAATCGTAAGGTTTCACCCCCATGAGCTACACCATTGCCGCCACGCATGGCGGCTCGCTTGCGCAGCACGACACCATGGAAGGCCCGGGCTACGCGAGCTTCTGGGGGCTCACTCTCGGCTGCATCGGCGTCGTCTATGGCGACATCGGCACCAGCCCGCTCTACGCGATGCGTGAATCGGTGCTGGCGGCCGTTGGACCCGGCAATCCGGTGAGCGAGCCGGTGGTGCTCGGCATCCTGTCGCTGATCATCTGGGCGCTGCTGCTGGTGGTGACCGCCAAATACGTGCTTATCCTGCTGCGCGCCGACAACAACGGCGAAGGCGGCACGCTGGCACTGATGGCGCTTGCTTCGCGCGCGCTCGGCGGCAGCCGCGGCGGCATGATCGTGATTTTGCTCGGCATCATCAGCGGTGCGCTGTTTTACGGCGACGCCATCATCACGCCGGCGCTTTCGGTGCTTTCGGCCGTCGAAGGCCTGAAAGTGACAACACCCGCCTTCGACGATTTTGTGGTGCCGATTACAATAGTGATCCTCATTGCATTATTCGCCGTTCAGTCGCGCGGTACTGCCAAAGTCGCGACCTGGTTTGGGCCGATCACCCTGGTCTGGTTCGCGGCGATTGCCACGGCCGGTCTTTGGCACATCGGAACAAATCCGAAGGTGTTGCTTGCCTTCAATCCCTATTACGGCATCCACTTTTTAATTCATCACGGGATCATCGCGCTATTTACGCTCGGTGCCGTATTCCTCGTGGTGACTGGCTCAGAAGCGCTGTACGCGGATCTCGGTCATTTCGGCCGCGGACCCATCCGGTTTGCCTGGCTCGTCGTCGTGCTGCCGGCGCTCGTCATCAATTATCTGGGGCAGGGGGCGTTGGTGCTCGCCGATCCCAAGGCTATCGATAATCCCTTTTTTCTCCTCTTTCCCCATTGGGCGTTGTTGCCGATGGTAGTGCTGGCAACCGCCGCGACCGTAATCGCGAGCCAAGCGGTCATCACCGGCGCCTATTCGCTCACGCGTCAAGCGATCCAGCTCGGCCTGCTGCCGCGCCTTGAAGTCCGCCACACCTCGGAAGCGCTGTTCGGACAAATTTACATGCCGCGCGTGAACATGCTGCTGCTGGTCGGTGTGCTGCTGCTGGTGGCGCTGTTCCGGTCGTCGAGCGCGCTCGCTTCGGCCTATGGCATCGCCGTCACCGGCACCATGGTGGTCACAGCGATGATGGCGATCGTGGTCATCTGGCGCGTCTGGCAGTGGCCGCTCGTCTGGGCGCTGGCGCTGATGCTGCCGTTTCTGTTCATCGACTTTACCTTTCTGGCCGCCAATCTGCTCAAGATCGTGGAGGGCGGCTGGATGCCGCTCGCGCTCGGCGCCGTGGTGATGGTGATTATGTACACTTGGCGCCGCGGTTCGAGGCTTCTGTTCGAAAAAACCCGCAAGGCGGAAATGCCGCTCGCTGCGCTGGTGGCAAAACTTGAGAAGAAGCCGCCGCCGTCGGTGCCCGGCACCGCCGTGTTCCTGACCAGCGATCCGGAATTTGCGCCCACCGCGCTTCTGCACAGCCTTAAGCACTACAAGGTGCTGCACGAGAAGAACGTCATCCTCACAATCGAAACAGCTGATACGCCGCGTGTAAGTGCGAGCGAGCGCGTACGCATCGAGCCGGTGGGCGAGACTTTCGCGCGTGTGACGCTGCGCTTCGGCTTCATGGAGACGCCAAACGTGCCGAAGGCGCTGGCGATCGCGCGCAAGCTCGGCTGGCAATTCGATATCATGTCCACGTCGTTCTTCTTATCCCGCCGATTGCTAAAACCGGCCGCTCATTCCGGCATGCCGCGCTGGCAGGACCGGCTGTTCATCGCGCTCACCCGCTGGGCCAACGATGCCACCGATTATTTCCAGATTCCGACCGGTCGGGTGGTCGAGGTCGGCACACAGGTGACGGTCTAAAAGACAGGTGCGGCGATCCCGGATTCCGGCTAAAAGCGCAGGGCTAAGTGTAGGGGAGTTGCGTCATGGCCGACGAAATGCCGCGCGCTGATGAAGTGCAGAATTTGACACCCGAAGACGTCGCCCGCGGCGTGAGCGAGGGGCGCATGCTGCTGGTGGATGTGCGCGAGCCGAACGAAACCGACGTCGAAAGCTATCCGGAAGCGGTGATCGTGCCGCTGTCGAGTTTCGATCCCGCCGACATTCCCGACCCGCAAGGCAAGCAGGTTGTGTTTGCCTGCCGCTCGGGGCGCCGGTCGATCACTGCGTCGCTGGCCGCGCAGGATCAAGGCTACCCCTACAAATCCCATCTCGCCGGCGGCATCATTGCCTGGAAGGCGGCGGGCTTGCCCACCAAGTCTTGAACGACCGTCGCTCCCTGGAGGTTTTCCAATGCGCCGCGCATTACTGGCCGCCGGTCTGTGCCTGCTCATTGGCGCGTTTTGCATCAGTGTTGCTCCCACCCAGGGCACGCGTGTCGTCAATGTCTACAACTGGTCGGATTATATCGATCCGGCCGTGCTCAAGCAGTTCACAAGAGAAACCGGCATCAAGGTGCGCTACGACACCTTCGACTCCAACGAGACGCTCGAGACCAAGCTGCTCGCCGGCAAGTCGGGCTATGACGTCGTCGTGCCGACCGCCTATTTTCTCCAACGTCAGATCATGGCCGGCGTGTTCCAGAAGCTCGACAAGAGCAAGCTGCCCAATCTCAAGAATATCTGGCCGGAAATCGCCAAGCGGCTCTCGGCCTACGATCCGGGCAATCAATATGGCGTCAACTACATGTGGGGCACGACCGGCATCGGCTTCAATGTCAAAGCCGTGCACGAGCGGCTCGGCGCCAACGCCACGATCGACAGTTGGGACGTGGTGTTCAAGCCGGAGCTGATTGCCAAATTCAAGGATTGCGGCGTGCATATGCTGGATTCCGCCGACGATATCCTGCCGGCTGCGCTGCATTATCTCGGGCTCGATCCCAACTCGACAAAGCCTGCCGATCTCGAACGCGCCACTGCCTTGCTCGTGAAGGTGCGGCCCTATGTGCGCAAATTCCACTCCTCGGAATATCTCAATGCGTTGGCGAGCGGCGAAATCTGTCTCGTGGTCGGCTGGTCGGGCGACGTGAAGCAGGCGCAGAAGCGCGCCGCTGAGGCCAAGAACGGCATCCAGATCGGATATTCGATCCCCAAGGAAGGGGCGCAGATGTGGTTCGACAATCTCGCCATTCCGAAAGACGCCGAGCACGTCCCGGAAGCCTATGCCTTCATCGATTTCCTGCTGCGGCCCGAGATCGCGGCCAAAAACAGCAATCTCGTGTCCTACGCCAATGGCAATCTGGCGAGCCAGAAATTCATCGACAAGGCAGTGCTCGACGACAGAAGCGTCTATCCGGACGCGGCCACCATGCGGGGCCTCTATATCGTGGACGCGCGCGATCAGAAGGCGCAACGGCTGATCAACCGGCTGTGGACGAAAGTCAAAACCGGGCGCTGAGTGCGGCCGCCGTCATGCGATATCGTCCTGCGGCCGCCAGCGCCGATGCAACCAGAGCCATTGCTCGGGATGCTCGCGGATCCAGCCTTCCACGACATTCGCAATAACCTGCGTGGTGCCGGCGATGTCGATTTCACCCTGCGCGTCGCGCACGGGCGTGATGGCGTCGGTGATCTCGCCGCGAAAGCGATGTCCGGGCAGGCGGATCATGCGCGTACCGTGGATCGGGCAGTCGAAATGACGGGCGAGCCGCGCCAGCAGCGGATTGGCTCTGGTGCGCTGGCCGAAAAACGTCACCGGCACGCCGCGCACATAATATTGATCGACCAGCATGCCGACATGGGCGCCGCGCTCCAAAGCTTGCGCAAGCTTCACGGGGGCGTCGAGCCCGGTCGATATCAGCGCGCCCATGGTGGCGGTGCGCGTCTCGGCGACCCAGCGGTCGATGGCCGCGATATTGGGCCTGCGGTAGAGCACCGCGCTGTCGAGGCCGTAAGTCGCAGCGGAAATCGCCGGCAGCTCCCAATTGGCGAGGTGAGCCGCAAAAATCAGCGCCGGCTTGCCGTCTTCGAGCAAAGCTTT
>DATATS010000249.1:0-8341 GCA_036268675.1 Pseudolabrys sp. | reverse complement strand
TGGGCGGTCGGTTATCTCGCCATGGGAGGCCCGCGATGAAGGGCGCGACGCAAATGCGCACGCCCTTGCGCCGCGTGCGCGGCCTGGGCGCCGCCCACTCGGGCACCGGGCATTTCTGGATGCAGCGCCTCACCTCGGTGGCCGGCATTCCCTTGAGCATCGCGCTCGTGATCATCATCGTCGGACTGCTCGGGCGCAGCCACGCCGCGGTCGTGCAGATTCTCGGTTCCCCCTTGGTCGCCATCGTCATGCTGCTGTTCATCATCAACAGCGCCTATCACATGTGGATCGGCATGCAGGAGATCATCCTCGATTATGTGCACGACAATCGTTTCAAGTTTCTCAGTCTGATGGCAAACACCTTCTTCGTGTTCGCCGTCGCGTTCGCCTCCGCCTACGCGATCCTCAAGCTCTCGTTCGGGGTCTAGCCATGGCCAAAAGCGAAAAGAGCGGCAACACGGCCGGCACGAAGACCAACGGCAAATCGAGCGCAGCGCCTGCATTCAACGGCAAAGCCTATCCAATCCAGGACCACCACTATGATGTGGTCGTGGTGGGCGCCGGCGGCTCCGGCCTGCGCGCCGTGGTCGGCTGCGGCGAAGCCGGATTGCGCACCGCCTGCATCACCAAGGTGTTCCCAACGCGCTCGCACACCGTCGCCGCGCAAGGCGGCATCGCGGCGGCGCTCGGCAACATGGGCGAGGACGACTGGCGCTGGCACATGTACGACACAGTCAAGGGCGCCGACTGGCTCGGCGACCAGGACGCCATCGAGTATCTCTGCCGCAACGCGCCGGAAGCGGTTTACGAGCTGGAGCATTGGGGCCTGCCGTTCTCGCGCCGCGAGGAGGACGGAAAAATCTATCAACGCCCGTTCGGCGGCATGACGACCCACTATGGCAAGGGCACCGCGCAGCGCACCTGCGCCGCCGCCGACCGCACCGGCCACGCCATGCTGCACACGATGTACGGCCAGGCGCTCAAGCACGCGGCGGAATTCTACATCGAATATTTCGCCATCGACCTGATCATGGACGACGACGGCCGCTGCCGCGGCGTCATCGCCTTGAACATGGATGACGGCACGATCCATCGTTTTTCGGCCAACATGACGATCATGGCGACCGGCGGCTACGGGCGCACGTATTTCTCCTGCACCTCGGCGCATATCTGCACCGGCGACGGCAACGCCATGGTGCTGCGCGCAGGGCTGCCGCTCCAGGACATGGAGTTCGTGCAATTCCATCCGACCGGTATCTATCCGGCCGGCTGCCTGATCACCGAAGGCTCACGCGGCGAAGGCGGCTATTTGGTCAACTCGGAAGGCGAGCGCTTCATGGAGCGCTACGCGCCGTCGGCCAAGGATCTGGCCTCGCGCGACGTCGTCTCGCGCGCCATGACCATCGAAATCCGCGAGGGCCGCGGCGTCGGCAGGGAGAAGGACCACCTGTTCCTGCATCTCGATCATCTCGACCCCGCCGTGCTGCACGAGCGGCTGCCCGGCATCAGCGAGACCGCGCGTATCTTCGCCAACGTCGATGTGACGCGCGAGCCTATCCCGGTCTTGCCCACCGTTCACTACAACATGGGCGGCATCGCCACGAATTATCATGGCGAGGCGCTCACCAAGAAGAACGGCGATGCCGACACGGTCATCCCCGGCCTGATGGCGCTCGGCGAGGCCGCCTGCGTATCGGTGCACGGCGCCAACCGCCTCGGCTCGAATTCGCTCATTGACTTGGTGGTGTTCGGCCGCGCCGCTGCGCAACGCTGCGCCGAACTGCTCAAGGCCGGCGACAAGCACCCCGAACTGCCCAAGGGCTCCGCGGACTACGCGCTGTCGCGCCTCGACAGGTTCCGCAACGCCTCGGGCGGCACCCCGACCGCGCAACTGCGCCTCAACATGCAGAAGGTCATGCAAGAGGACTGCGCGGTGTTCCGCACCGGCGAGGTGCTGGAACAGGGCCACAAGCGTATCCACGCATTGTTCGACGGCATGGCCGACGTCCGCGTCACCGATCGTTCGCTGATCTGGAACTCGGATTTGATCGAGACGCTCGAACTCGACAACCTGATCGCGCAGGCCGTCGTCACCATGGATTCGGCGAAGAACCGCACCGAGAGTCGCGGCGCGCACGCGCGCGAGGACTTCCCCGACCGCGACGACAAGGACTGGATGAAGCACACGCTTGCCTGGATGGACGCGAAGGGCAAAGTGAAGATCGATTATCGCCCGGTGCACGCCTATACGCTCACCAACGACATCGCCTACATCGAGCCAAAAGCTCGCGTCTACTGACGCGGCGCACAACACGGACCACCACCATGGCCGAATTCACGCTGCCGAAGAACTCCAAGATCACGCAAGGGCACACCTGGCCGCGCGTACCGCGCGCCGCCGACGAGACCGAGTTCCGCATCTACCGCTGGAATCCGGACGACGGCGCCAATCCAAGCATTGATACTTATTTTGTCGACCGCGCCGATTGCGGCCCCATGGTTCTCGACGCGCTGATCTGGATCAAGAACACCGTCGACCCGACGCTGACCTTCCGCCGCTCCTGCCGCGAGGGCGTGTGCGGCTCCTGCGCCATGAACATCGACGGCACCAATACGCTCGCCTGCACCCACGCCATCGACGACACAAAGGCGCCGGTGCGCATTTATCCGCTGCCGCATCAGCCGGTGGTGAAGGACCTGGTGCCCGACCTGAAGAATTTCTATGCGCAATACGCCTCGATCGAACCCTGGCTCAAAACCGTTTCTCCTGCGCCGGAGAAAGAATGGAAACAAAGCCACGAGGACCGCGCCAAGCTCGACGGCATGTACGAATGTATTCTATGCGCATGCTGCTCGACCTCATGCCCGAGCTATTGGTGGAATTCCGACCGCTATCTCGGCCCGGCCGCGCTGTTGCAGGCCAATCGCTGGGTGCAGGACTCGCGCGACGAGGCGACCGGCGAGCGGCTCGACAATATCGAGGACCCGTTCCGGCTCTATCGCTGCCACACCATCATGAATTGCTCGAAAGCCTGCCCGAAAGGGCTCAATCCGGCCAAGGAAATCGCCGTGCTGAAGAAGGCGATGGTGGACAGGCAGTTGTGACGCTTTCCGTGTCCCGGCGCAGCGCGGCATGAAATGACGCGTTGCAGACCTGGGACCGTTACAAATTCCGAATTTGGAAAGGTCCCGGATCAGCGGCGCACCACTCCGCTGCGCTTTGTGCTGCCCCGCGTCCGGGACACGTTTGCAGAAAATTCGACGCCATTCTAACTTCTCCATATGGACGAACCCGCGCTCACATTCGACGGCGTCACGCTGTCGCCGCAAAAGGAAGTCGTGCGGGTGTTCTACAAGGAGCTGTGGGATCACGCCGACAAGAGCCTGATCCCGAAAATCTTCCACCCCGGCTTCACGTTCCGCGGCTCGCTCGGGACGACGCTGACCGGCTATGACGAGTTCGCCGGCTATGTCGACGATGTCACCGGCTCGCTCGGCCAATACACCACCGACATCCTGGTGATGATCGAGGAAAGCAATCGCGTCTCGGGCAAAATGCGGTTTCACGGATTTCACCGCAAGGCGATGTTCGACGTGCCGCCGAGCGGCCGCCACGTGTGGTGGACCGGCATGCCGATTTTCACCTTCGAGGGCGCCAAGGTGCGCGACCTCTATGTGCTGGGTGACATCCACGGTCTGATCGGACGGCTGAAAGGCTAGCGCCGCTCTATTTGCACGACTTGGCCGGGCAAATCTGTTCCAGCTCCGGAAACGGCTTATAGGCGGCGTTGCCGCACTGTTCCTTGGTGGCCAGAACCAACTGGTTGAGGTGGCCTCCGAAGAAATAGCCGATGCGATCCGTGCTGCCGAGGTATTGGTGCAAGTTGTTGCGGGCGTTGTAGCGCACGCAGATCGAGTAGCGCTGATCCTTGTCGACCGGCGTGAGCACGGGATCGCTCAGATAGGCGTCGCGTATCTTGGTCGGATCGGAGAGAAAATTCTGCAGGGTCGAGAGCACTTCCTTGCGGAAGTCGCTCGGAAAAATATTGGGATTTTCCAGCACCACCTTGTCGCTCGAGCAGGCTGCCAGCGCCGCGGCAAACACGGCCATCAGGCACAATGGTGTGGCGCTTTTGCGCATCGGGTGCCTCCGCTCAGTCGAGCCCCAGTTTTTTGCGCCGCTGCGCGAGCGTGCGCAGGCGCAACGCGTTGAGCTTGATGAAGCCTTCGGCGTCGCGATGGTCGTAGGCGACCGCGCCTTCCTCGAAGGTCACGAGATCCTGATCGTAGAGCGAATACTTGCTCTCGCGGCCGACCACGATGGCGTTGCCCTTGTAAAGCTTGAGCGTGACGCGGCCGGTGACGAACTCCTGCGACTTGTCGATTGCCGCCTGCAGCATCTCACGCTCCGGCGCGAACCAGAACCCATAATAGACGAGCTCGGCATATTTCGGCATCAGCTCGTCTTTGAGATGCGTCGCGCCGCGGTCGAGCGTGATCGATTCGATGCCGCGATGCGCGGCGAGCAAAATCGTGCCGCCCGGCGTCTCATACATGCCGCGCGATTTCATGCCCACGAACCGGTTTTCCACCAGATCGAGCCGGCCGATGCCGTTGGCTTTGCCCAGTTCATTGAGTTTCGTGAGCAGCGCCGCCGGCGATAATGTCTTGCCGTCGATCGCGACGGCATCGCCGCGCTCGAAGTCCATCGTGATGTAAGTTGGCTTGTCCGGCGCCTTTTCGGGATCGAGCGTGCGCGAATAAACATAGTCGGGCACTTCCTGCGCCGGGTCCTCCAGCACTTTGCCCTCGGACGACGCGTGCAGCAGATTGGCGTCGACCGAAAACGGCGCGTCGCCGCGCTTGTCCTTGGCGATCGGGATTTGATGTTTCTCGGCGAACTCGATCAGCGTGCTGCGCGAGGTCAAATCCCATTCCCGCCAGGGCGCGATCACGGTCACGTCCGGCTTGAGCGCGTAATAGGTCAATTCGAAGCGAACCTGATCGTTGCCTTTGCCGGTCGCGCCATGCGCCACCGCGTCGGCCCCGACTTTCTCGGCGATCTCGATCTGCTTTTTCGCGATCAGCGGCCGCGCGATCGAGGTGCCCAGCAGATACTGTCCTTCGTACAGCGCGTTCGCCCGGAACATGGGGAACACGTAATCGCGCACGAACTCCTCGCGCAGATCCTCGACAAAAATGTTGTCCGGCTTGATGCCGAGCAGCAGCGCCTTTTTCCGAGCCGGCTCAAGCTCCTCGCCCTGGCCGAGATCGGCGGTGAAGGTCACCACCTCGCAGCCATAGGTCGTTTGCAGCCATTTCAAAATGATCGACGTGTCGAGGCCGCCCGAATAGGCGAGCACGACTTTTTTCACGTCCTTTTTATTTTTCTCTTTAGCCATCGGTTAACACGCTCAATTTCGCGCGGGACTATAGGGGGAAAGGTACAGGGCGGAAAGTCACCTCGCCAAATTAACCTCGCCGCCCGATCTCGCTATTCCACTTTTTGACGCTGCGCTAAGTGAGCCCAAACCGTTTCACCAGCGAGTAAAACCGATGTCAAAAGTTAACGCCGTCGCCGCCGTTGCGCTTGCAGGCGCCTTGCTCATGTCCGCCGCGCCGGCCCTCGCCGCGAAATGCAATCCCAAGGGCGGTTTCAAGAATTTCGTCGCCGAGATGAAAAAGGAAGCCGCCGGCAAGGGCGTGTCCAGGCGAGGCCTCGCCGCGCTCGACGGCGTCACGCTCGACCAGGCCGTGCTCGCCGCCGACCGGCGCCAGGGCGTATTCAAGCAGAGCTTCGAACAATTTTCCGGCCGCATGATCTCGCGCGACCGGCTGACCAAGGGCGCCAGGATGATGGCGCAGCACGCAGCGGCCCTCAAACGCATCGAACAGAAATACGGCGTGCCGGGTTCGGTCGTGGTCGCGATCTGGGGCCTGGAGACGGATTATGGCGTCCATCTCGGCAAGATGTCGGTGGTGCGCTCGGTGGCGACGCTCGCGTATGACTGCCGCCGCAGCGATAAATTCCAGGCCGAGCTGATCGACGCGCTGCGCATCGTCGATCGCGGCGACATGGCGAGCGCCGACATGAAAGGCGACTGGGCCGGCGAAATCGGCCAGACCCAGTTCCTGCCGAGCTCGTATGTCAAATATGCCGTCAACTTCAACGGCCGCGGACATGCCGACCTGATCCGCAGCGCCCCCGACGTGCTGGCCTCGACCGCCAACTATCTCAAGAACCACGGCTGGCAGCGCGGCCAGGGCTGGGGTCCGGGCGAACCGAACTTCGACGCGATCAAGGAATGGAACAAGGCGGACGTCTATGCCCGCACCATCGCCTTGTTCGCCCAAAAGCTCAACGGCGGCCACGCGACCAAGGGTGCTGATAACTCCGAGCCGGCCGACAAGACGCGCGCCAAGCCCGACCGGCGCGCGCGCCGCTAACGCACCTCCGCACGCAAACAAACGTCATCGCCGGGCATTACGCCCGGCGATTTCGTTTTCGGGGCGGCTTGCGCGCGCCGCCACTTGGTCTTTTTTTTCCGCCGCCGAACAAACCGACGACAACATCATAGCCGGGGCGCGCGACGCGTTCGATTGTGCCCTCGACCGTACGGTCGGTCAGCCGCGTTCTCGGCCATCGATAAATCAAGCCGTGTACAATCCAGATAACGAGGAACGTGAACACGCCGGCAAAGATCGTGTCGCTGACGAAGTGTCCGCCCGCCATCACGCGGTAGGTCGCCATGCCGGCGGTGAACACGAGCGCCGCGCCATAGGCAAGCGCGCGCCATTGCGGCGGCGCCAGCGCTGCCGGCGCCAGAGTCCAGGCCGCGCCCGCCACGTCGCCGGACACGAAAGAGCAGTTTTTCGGGCAATCGCCGCGCGGATCCCACCACGCGACGAAATGCTGATCGCCGCCGAATTGCGTCACGTCAACCGGCCGCGGACGGCCCCAATGTTCCTTCAGCCCGACGTTCACCAGCAATCCCGGGCCGAGCACCATGGTCGCGATCAGGAACAGGACGGCGCGACCCGACATCAGCATTTTCCGGCGCGGCAAAAAAAGCTTGAGCGCCAGCACGACAATCGCCGGCGCCACCAGCACCACGCTGACCCGCAGGCCGAGATCGCGCGCTTGCATCAGCGGCGGACTGTAACGCCAGGCAAAGACGTTATGGCTGGCATCGATATTTTCATAAAAGTGCCGCGCGACGCGCAAATCGAGATCGGGATAAAGCCCGAATGCCAATCCGGCGATAACGGCAACGCCGAGCGCGACGATCAATCCCGTGCGATTCATCCGCCCTCAGCCTTCGCGCCAGCGGCCGGCATTGCGGCCGGCGATCAACCAATACGTGAGGCCGAACACCGCGCCGGCGGCGACGGCGATCTCGCCGGCGCGCGAAATCGGCGGCGGCGGGCGATCGATCGATTCCTCGTACTGGCTGGGCAGCGCGCTGGTGTAATAGCCGAACGCCAGCATGGCCGCGCCCGCCAGCACGTTCGACAGCAATGAGCGGATTTTAAAGCCCTCCGCAATGGCGATCAGGATCGCGAGCGGCAGCAGACCGATGGCACCGGTGAATGTCGCGCCATAAAAAGCCGCGCCCCAGAACACAATGCGTTCGCCGACGTCGCCGGCAAAGCCGTGCCAGGCCGGACCGAGCAGCCCGAAGGCGATGGCGATACCGGCCGCGATACTGGCGAGGACGAGGGCAAAGAGAATGACGATGATCCGGCCGACGAGGCGCATGCGCTAATCCGTCATCGCCATGGCGCGCAGCGCCATGCGTTCGCGCACGGACAGCTTCTCGGTCGCGCTCTTGAGCTGGCCGCAGGCTGCGAGGATGTCGCGGCCGCGCGGCGTGCGCACCGGCGAGGCGTAGCCGGCGTCGAACACCACGGCCGAGAATGTCTCGATCTGCTCCCAGTCGGAACATTCGTATCGGCTGCCGGGCCACGGATTGAACGGGATGAGATTGATCTTGGCCGGGATACCCTTGAGCAGGCGCACGAGCGATTTGGCGTCGTCGATCGAATCGTTGACGCCCTTGAGCATGACGTATTCGAAGGTGATGCGCTTGGCGTTGGAGACGCCCGGATAGTTGCGGCAGGCGTCGAGCAATTCGGCAATTGGATATTTGCGATTGAGCGGCACCAGATCGTTGCGCAGCTCGTCTCGCACGGCATGTAGCGACACCGCCAGCATGCAGCCGATCTCGGCGCCGGCGCGCGCGATGTTCGGCACCACGCCGGAGGTCGAGAGCGTGATGCGGCGTTTGGAAATGGCGATGCCGTCGCCGTCGGCGACGATCAGCAGCGCGTCGCGCACGGC
>DATATS010000248.1:0-11918 GCA_036268675.1 Pseudolabrys sp. | reverse complement strand
TAGTGCTGCCGCCGAAGCCGCGGTGAAAAAGGCCGCCGCCGATCATGGCCCGGCGCGCATTCTCGTCAATTGCGCCGGCATCGGCCCGGCCAAGCGTATCGTCGGCCGCGACGGGCCGATGCCGCTCGCAGACTTCGAGCGCGTCATCCGCGTCAACCTGATCGGCACCTTCAACATGATGCGGCTGGTGGCAGCCGCCATGCAGTCCGCCGACTTGCTGCCCAATGGCGAGCGCGGCGTGATCGTCTCGACGGCGTCGGTCGCGGCCTTCGAGGGCCAGATCGGCCAGGCCGCCTACGCCTCGTCCAAGGGCGGCGTCGCTTCGCTGACGTTGCCGGCGGCACGCGAGTTCGCGCAAGCCGGCATCCGCGTATTGGCGATCGCACCCGGCATTTTCGGCACGCCGATGCTGCGCGCGTTGCCGCAGGAGGCGCAGGATTCGCTCGGCGCCTCGGTGCCGTTTCCCAAGCGTCTCGGCAGCCCGAGCGAATTTTCAGCACTGGTGCTCCATTGCATCCACAATGGGTATCTTAACGGCGAAGTGATCCGTCTCGACGGCGCGCTGCGCATGGCGCCGCGGTAGGGGGCGACATGCCACTCAACAACACGCGCATCGTGCGCATCGAGTGGGGCGACTGCGACCCCGCCGGCATCATTTTCTATCCGCGCTATTTCGAGATTTTCGACGCCGCGACCTCGGCGCTGTTCGAGCGCGCGCTCGGGCTGACCAAGCTCGAACTCGTCAGAACCTACGACATCGTCGGCTTCCCGCTGGCGCGCACGCGCGCAAAATTCATCAAGCCGACGCGTTTCGGCGATGACGTGACGGTGGAGACAAGCATCAAATTCGGCCGCACCAGCTTTGCGATCGAACACCGGCTCAGCCTGAAGGGCGAGGTTTGCGTCGAGGCTGAAGAAACGCGCGTCTGGGCGGCGCGCGATGGCGCGAGCGGCGGCATCGCGCCGCAGCCGGTGCCGGATGAAGTGCGCGAGAAGTTCGGCGCGTGAGCCGCGCCCTCAATCGATCTCCGCCGCGATCCGTTTCAGCGCGGCCAGAAAACGCTTGCGGTCGCGCGCCCCGATGATGCGGTCGAGATTGCGCTCGTGCCGGCGCGCGCAGCGCATGAGCTGGGCGAGCGTCGCCTTGCCGGACGGCGTCAGGTTCAGCCGGTAGGCGCGGCGGTCGCTGCGCACGCGCTTGCGCTCCACCAGCCCGCGCCGCACCAGATCTTCGAGCACCGGCGTCAGGCTCGACTTGTCGCGGCCGTTTGCGAGCGACAATTCGGTCTGGCTGATGCCGGGATTGCGCGCAATCAGCACCAGCGTGGAAAAGCGGCCCGGCTTTTCGCCGACATCCTTGGAGCGGCGCGAAAAGGCGTCGAAAGTCGCGTCCTGCGCCATCCGCAAGTTGAAACCGACCCAGTATTCGAGCGGGCCGAATTTGATCGATTCGGCGTCTTGCCCGTTTCTCCCGCGCCGCATCGGGCCGGCGTCGCCTCTCCCCCGCGCCATCGCATTCTCCGGCTTGCAACAGGCCGCCCCGCCTGCCGATAGTTGGATATCAAACTATATCTTTACAAAGACCGGCATCCGGCCGGATACTATCAGAGTCGGCTGCTGCAGCGGCGATTTTATCGTCCATGATGCGGGTCGCGGCAATCGGCGCCTTTTTTGCCGCGGCCTATGAATAAGCCCGGACACGCCATGGAACGCTCATTCAAAAAGGAAGTGCAGGCGCTCAAGCTCGGCGATGGCGACACCTTTCGCGGCGAAGGCATCCTCGCCGTCACCAAGGCGCTGTTGCAATCCGGCGTGTCTTACGTCGGCGGCTACCAGGGTGCGCCGATCTCGCATCTGCTCGACGTGCTGGTGGATGCGCAGGACATCATGTCCGGCCTCGGCGTGCATCTGGAGACCTGCTCCAATGAAGCAAGCGCCGCCGCCATGCTCGGCGCCTCGATCAATTATCCGTTGCGTGGCGCCGTGACATGGAAGTCGATTGTCGGCACCAATGTCGCCGCCGACGCGCTTTCCAATTTGTCGTCGCCCGGTGTGCTCGGCGGGGCCATGATCATTTTGGGCGAGGACTACGGCGAAGGCGCCAGCGTCATCCAGGAGCGCTCATACGCCTATGCGCTCAAATCCTCGATGTGGCTGCTCGATCCGCGCCCCGATCTGCCGACCATCGTGCGCACGGTCGAAAAAGGTTTCGAATTGTCGGAAGCAAGCCACGCGCCGGTGATGCTGGAATTGCGCATCCGCGCGTGCCACGCCACCGGCGAATTCACTGCCAGGGACAATCGCAAGGGCGTCGTGTCCGGTCTCGACAAACTCGCGGGTCCGCCTCGTTTCGATTACGGACGGCTGGCGCATCCGCCGGTGACCTTCGCGCAGGAGAAATTGAAAATCGAAGAGCGCCTGCCGGCGGCGCGACAATTCATCCGTGAACACGGACTCAACGAATCGATCGCGGGCGACCTCACCGACATCGGCATTGTCGTGATGGGCGGGCTGACCAATTCCGTGCTGCGCGCGCTGGAGCGCTTGGGGCTGGCCGACGTGTTCGGCGCCTCGCGCGTGCCCGTGCTGGTGCTCAATGTGGTCTATCCGCTGGTGCCGGAGGAAATCCGCGCGTTCTGCGCCGGCAAACGCTGCGTGCTCGTCGTCGAGGAAGGCCATCCCGATTACATCGAGCAGGCGATCAACGTCGAACTGCGCCGCGCCGACATCCAGACCAAGGTATTCGGCAAGGGCCCGCTGCCGCAGGCCGGCGAATACGCCTCCGACGTGCTGATCGAAGGCATCGCGTCGTTCCTGCAAATTGCGCAGCCGAAAGGCGTCGACACCGGCGCGCTCGCGGAAACGGCGCATGGCCTGATCGCGCGCAAGGCGAAAGCCGCCGCTGCGCTCGCGGGCCTGCCGGCACGCCCGCCATCGTTCTGCACCGGCTGCCCGGAGCGCCCGGTGTTCTCCGCCATCAAGCTGATGCAGCGCGAGCTGGGTCCAACCCACATCAGCGCCGACATCGGCTGTCATTCGTTTGCGACCTTTGCGCCGTTCAACCTCGGCAATTCGATTCTTGGCTACGGCATGTCGCTGGCGAGCGCGGCAGCAGTCGCGCCCAACATGGACAAGCGGCCGATCGCCATCATGGGCGACGGCGGTTTCTGGCATAACGGACTGATCACCGGCGTCGCCTCGAACCTGTTCAACAAAGGCGACGGCGTTCTCGTTATCATGCAAAATGGATACGCCTCCGCCACCGGCCAGCAATATATCCCGTCAAGCACGGCGAGCCGCGACGGTCCGCGGCCCGGCGTCGGCATCGAGCAGACGTTGCGCCAAATGGGTGTCACTTGGCTGCGCACGGTGCGTACTTACGGCGTCGCCAACATGGTCAAGACGCTGAAGGAAGCGATGCGCACCGCCGAGCGCGGGCTGAAGGTGATCATCGCCGACGGCGAATGCCAGCTCGCGCGCCAGCGCCGCGTGCGCGCCGAAGACGCGGTCAAGCTCGAACGCGGTTTGCGCGTCACGCGCACACGCTATGGCGTCGACGACGAGATATGCACCGGCGACCATTCCTGCATTCGTTTATCCGGCTGCCCCTCGCTGACGGTGAAGCCCTCGCCCGATCCACTGCGCAGCGATCCGGTGGCAACGGTGATCGACAGTTGCGTCGGCTGCGGCCTATGCGGCGAAGTCGCGCACGCGGCGGTGCTGTGCCCGTCGTTCTACCGGGCTGAAATTATCCGCAATGCGAATTGGCGGGATCGTGTGCTGTTCCGCCTGCGTCAGACGGTCATCGGCTGGCTCGGCGGCTATCACGGCAAAGTCGCAGCATGAGCGCCATTCGTCCCATCACCATGCTCATCGCAGCCCTTGGCGGCGAAGGCGGCGGCGTGCTGACGCAATGGATCGTCACGGCGGCGGCGCAAGCAGGCTTCCCGGTACAGAGCACGTCGATCCCCGGCGTCGCGCAACGCACCGGCGCGACGACCTATTATATCGAAATCCTGCCGGTCCCTGCGCGTGATTTGAACGGCAAGCGCCCGGTGCTGGCGCTAACGCCCGGCATCGGCGACATCGACATCGCGGTAGCGAGCGAGCTCATGGAGGCCGGCCGCACGGTGGCTAACGGCTTCGTCACGCCCGAGCGCACCCACCTCATCGCCTCGCTCAGCCGCTTCTACGCCATGGACGAAAAGACCGCGATGGGCGACGGCCGCTTCGACCGCGACCGGCTGATCGAGGCCCTCACCGGCAACGCAAGCGACACGCTGCTGATTGACATGGATGCGCTCGCCACAACGAGCGGCTCGATCGTCAACGCGGTGATGCTCGGCGCCATCGCCGGCAGCGGCCGCCTGCCGCTCACGCCCGAGCAATGCGAGGCCGCCATCCGCGCCGACGGCAAGGCGGTCGACAGCAACCTGCGCGGCTTCCGCGCCGGACTTGAAGCGGCGCGCGCAAAAGCGCAACCGGCAATGGCGGCCGATCAAAAGAAAAATGCCGTCGGCAGCATCGAGACCTTCGAGCAGGAAGTGGCCGGCACGTTTCCTGCCGCCGCGCAGCCAATCGTCGTGGAAGGCGTGCGGCGGCTCACCGCCTATCAGGGCGTATCTTACGCGCGGCTCTATCTCGACCGACTGAAGCCCATCACCACCGCCGACGAAACGGCGGGAGCGCAAGGCAAACTGCTCAAGGAGACCGCGCGGCATCTGGCGGTGCGCATGTCCTACGAAGACGTCGTGCGGGTAGCGCAGGCCAAGATTTCGCCCGAACGTCTCCGGCGTATCGCGCAGGACGAACTGCGCGTGAAAAACGAACCGTTCTCCGTGCACGATTTTCTCAAGCCCGGCATTGAGGAACTCTGCCAGTTGCTGCCGCCCTTCATGGCGCGCCCGATCCTCAGGCTTTCGGAACGCAAAGGCTGGCTTGGCCGCGTCTATTTCGGCATGCAGATCAACACGACCTCGATCGGCGGCTATCTGCGCTTTTTGCTGCTGGCGAAGCTTCGCCGTCTGCGGCCTTACGGCCACCGCTACGCGCAGGAGCAGGCCCAGATCGAATCATGGCTCGATCTCATTGCGCAAGCGGCGCGGCTGTCGCCGGAACTCGCCGCTGAAGTCGCCGAATGCGCGCGCCTGATCAAAGGCTATGGCGACACGCATGCGCGTGGAACTTCGAACTATCGCATCATCGAAACGCGCGTGATCCGCCCGGCTTTGGCGGGGCAGATCCCGCCGCAACGCGCCCCCGACGCCGTCGCCAGCGCGCGCGCCGCGGCGCTGGTCGATCCCGAAGGCGAGGGCCTAGCAAGATGCCTTATGGCGATCGATGGCGAGCCGCGCCTGATGGCGGCGGAATAGAGCGCGATCGACCCGGCTCCGTTGTCAGCATTTCCCCCGTCGAGTAGAACAGTCCACAAGACGCCGGGGGGCGTCGTCAGGGGCGAAACGACATGGCCGTGACACCGACCGGACAACGGCCGGCAATCGCCGCCGAGGCCTTCCTGCGCGCGCTCGCCGATCACGGCGCCGATTATTTCTTCTGCAATCCCGGCACCGACTTTCCGCCCGTGGTGGAAGCCTTCGCCCGTGCCAAAAAGACCAACGCCAAGGTGCCGCAGCCGGTGCTGGTGCCGCACGAAAATCTCGCGGTCGCCATGGCGCACGGCGCTTATCTAATGAACGGCCATCCGCAGGCGGTGATGGTGCACACCACCGCCGGCACCGCCAACACGCTCAACAATCTTCTCAACCTCGCGCGCGATCGCGTGCCGATGATCCTCGCCGCCGGACGCACGCCGATCACCGAGCGCGGTTCGTTTGGCTCGCGCTCGCGGCCGATCCAGTGGGGCCAGGAAATGTTCGATCAGGCCGGCATGCTGCGCGAGCTGGTGAAATGGGATTACGAGTTGCGCGTGCCGGCGCAAACGGGTGACGTGGTGGCGCGCGCAGTGGAAGTCGCCATGGCGCATCCGCGCGGGCCGGTCTATCTCACGCTGCCGCGCGAGCCGCTGTCGGCGCCATTGCCCGAGCCGATTGCGCCGATCAAGCCGCGGCCGCAAGCCGCGCCGACATTTCCCGATCCGCGCGCGATTGCAACGCTGGCGGAATGGATCGTGGCGGCCGAGCGCCCGCTCATCATCGCCTCGACGCTGCCGGAAGCGGCCGTGCCGGCGCTCGAGCATCTCGCCGACCGCTGCGCCATCCCCGTCGTCACGCACAACGCGCGCAGCGTCTGCCTGTCGTCGAGCCACGCCATGCATTTCGGCACTGAGCCGGGCGCGCTGCTGACCGACGCCGATCTGGTGATCGCGCTCGAATCGGATGTGCCATGGCTTCCGAGCCAGCAGCACCCGCCGGCCGGCTGCCGCGTCGCGCATATTGGAGAAGAGCCGCTGTATGTGCGCTATCCGATGCGCTCGTTCCCTTCCGACCTCGCCATCCAGGCCGGCGCGCTCAACGCGCTGGAAGCGCTGATCGCGGCGGTCGAAACGCGGCTGCAAATGGCGGAGGCGCGCATCGCCGCGCGCCGCGCGCGGCTGACCGAACGCATGCGCACACGGCGCGCGCAACTCGCCAAGGATTCCGCCGCCGGCGCGACCATCTCGCCGGAATATCTGTCGCGCATCATCGGCGAGACGGTGGGCGAGGACGCCATCATCTTCAACGAGTATCCGCTGCGTCCCGATCATTGCGCGCGTGAAAAACCGGCCACGCTGTTCGCGCTCGGTCCCGCCGGCGGGCTCGGCTGGGGCTTTGGTGCTGCACTCGGCGCCAAGCTCGCCGCGCCCGACGCACTGGTTGTCGCCACACTGGGCGACGGCGCCTACATGTTCGCCAATCCGATGGTCGGCCACTGGGTCGCCGCCAAGAACGCGCTGCCGATCCTCACGATCGTGTTCAACAACAGCCGCTACGGCGCGGTGCGCCGCGCGACGCTGTCGATGTTCAAGGACGGCGCAGCGGGCGAAAATGACGGCCGCATGCTCGCCGACCTCGATCCGGCGCCGCCCTACGAGGCGATGGCGCAGGCGCAAGGCGCGCATGCCGAGCGCGTGGAAAAGCCCGCCGATCTGCCCGCCGCGCTGGCGCGCGCACGCGATGTCGTGCTCAATGAGCGCCGCCAGGCGCTGCTCAACGTCATCACTCCTTATTGAAAGCCCAAACAAGAAACGTCCTGGAGGACTAAGCCATGCGCATCGACGCCTATTGTCATTTCATCCCGCCGAAATTCTTCGACAAGTTGGTGGCGAGCGGCCATCACGACATCGGCAAGCGCGTGCGCGAAATTCCCTGCATCCACGATCTCGAGATTCGCAAGAAGGTCGTCGACCAGTTCAAGGATTACGCGCAGGTTCTGTCCTACCCGATGCCGCCGCTTGAATTGCTGGCGCAAGGCGCCGAGGTCGAGGAATACGCCAAGATCGTCAATGACGGCTTTGCCGACATCTGCAAGAACAATCCCGATCATTTCCCGGGCTGGGTCGCGCAGGCCCCGCTCGCCGCACCCGACGCCGGCGTGCGCGAGTGCGAACGGGCGCTCAAGAACGGCGCGCTCGGCGTGCAAATTTATACCAATATCGCGGGTCGGCCGCTCGACGACCCGGCCTTCGAGCCGTTCTTCGCGGCCATGAACAAGCAGAGCAAGCCGATATGGATGCATCCGGCGCGCGCGGCGAATTTTCCCGATTACCTGACCGAGAAGAAATCGAAATACGAAATCTGGTGGACCTTCGGCTGGTCTTACGAAACCGCCGCCGCCATGGCGCGGCTGGTCTATTCGAGGATCATGGACAAATATCCCAACCTGAAGATCATCACGCATCATTTCGGCGGCATCGTTCCGATGCTGGAAGGCCGCATCGGCCCGGGCAACGACCAGCTCGGCGCGCGCACCTCGGATGAGGATTTGAGCCTCGTGCTCAAGAGCCTGAAGAAGCGCCCACTCGATTATTTCAAGCACGACTTCTATGCCGACACAGCCGTGTTCACCGCGGAGGCTGCGACGCATGCCGGGCTTGCCTTCTACGATCTTGATAAAATTCTGTTCGCCTCCGATTGCCCGTTCGATCCCGAGAAGGGCACGATGTACACGCGCGAGACACTGCGCATCATCGAGGGCATCGACATGCCGAAGGCCGACAAGGAAAAAATCTGGCACGGCAATCTGGAACGCATTACGGGGGCGCCGTTCAAGAGCTGATGGCTCGCCTCATCCGTTCGTCCCCGCGAAGGCGGGGACCCAAGCCGTGCCGATATTGCAGCTTTAGCTGGATTTCCGCTTTCGCGGGAACGAGCGGGTGTTGCACAGTCCCCAGCAATCTGCGCTTCACCCTTTAGCGGCCGGTGCGCCTTCTGCTAACCTCCCGGCCCATGGCGCTCACCCAACCCATCGGACTGTCCGAACCCGACGCGACTTCGTCCGGCGAGGCGGCGCGCGTCACGCCGATGATGGAGCAGTACCTCGAAATAAAGGCTGCCAATCCGGACGGCCTGCTGTTCTACCGGATGGGCGATTTCTACGAATTGTTCTTCACCGACGCCGAGATCGCCTCGCGCGCGCTCGGCATCGTGCTCACCAAACGCGGCAAGCACCTGGGCGCCGACATCCCGATGTGCGGCGTGCCGGTGGAACGCTCCGACGAATACCTGCACCGGCTGATCGCGCTCGGCCATCGCGTCGCCGTCTGCGAGCAGATGGAAGATCCGGCGGAAGCGAAAAAGCGCGGGCCCAAGAGCGTCGTGCGGCGCGACGTGGTGCGCCTCGTCACGCCGGGCACGCTGACCGAAGACACGCTGCTCGACGCTCGCCGTAACAATTATCTGCTGGCCGTCGCGCGTGCCCGCACCGGCGACGACGACGCGCGTTTTGCGCTCGCCTGGATCGACATTTCGACCGGCGAGTTCCGCATCACCGAGACGAATCGTCTGGGTCTTGGCGCCGAGGTCGCGCGGCTGGAACCGGGCGAGATCATCGTGTCCGACGCGCTGTTTGCCGATGCCGAGTTGGCGCCGCTGTGGCGCGCGCTGCCGGCGGTGACGCCGCTTACGCGCGACGTGTTCGATGGCGCGACCGCCGAACGCCGCCTCACTGCGTTTTTTGCGGTCGCCTCAAGCGAAGCCTTCGGCGTCATCACGCGGCTGGAGCTGACCGCAGCCGCTGCCTGCGTCACTTATGTGGAGCGCACGCAAATCGGAAGGCGGCCGCCGCTGTCGCCGCCTCTGCGCGAAAGCGCGGGCGCCAGCATGGCGATCGACCAGGCGACGCGCGGCAATCTCGAATTGATGCGCACGCTATCGGGCGAGACGCGCGGCTCGCTGCTCGACGCGATCGACCGCAGCGTGACCTCGGCCGGCTCGCGGCTTTTGGCACAGCGCCTGTCGGCGCCGCTGACGGACCCGCAGCAGATTTCCGCCCGGCTCGATACCGTCGCGTGCTTCGTTACGGATGCCAGCGCCCGCGCGGACACCCGTTCTCGCCTGCAGGCGGCGCCCGATCTGGCGCGCGCGCTGGCGCGCACCGCGGTCGGGCGCTGCGGCCCGCGCGATCTCGCCGCCATCCGTGACGGGATCCTCGCCGCCGCCGATCTGGCGCGGGCGCTCGCCGCGCTCAAGGATATGCCGGCGGATATCTCCGACGCCTTGCAGGCCTGCCGGCGTCCCGACGGCATGTTGGCCGCCGAGCTTGCCGCAGCGCTCGCGGCCGAATTGCCGGCGTTCAAGCGCGACGGCGGGTTCGTGCGCGACGGCTACGATGCGACGCTCGACGAGATACGCTCCTTGCGCGACGAGTCGCGCCGCATCGTCGCGGCGTTGCAGACGCGCTATGCCGATGAAACGAGCGTGCGCGGCCTGAAGATCCGCCACAACAATGTGCTGGGTTACTTCGTCGAAGTCACCGCCCAGCATGGCGACAAACTGCTCACCGCGCCGCTCAACGCGACTTTCATCCACCGCCAGACGCTGGCCGGACAAGTGCGCTTCACCACCACCGAACTGGGCGAACTCGAAGCAAAAATCGCCAGCGCCGGCGAGCGCACGCTCGGTCTCGAGCTTGAGATTTTCGACCGGCTGGCCGCGAGCGTGATCGAGCAGAGCGAGCCGATCAAGCAATGCGCCGAGGCGCTCGCCCGCCTCGACGTCGCTTCGGCGCTGGCCCAGCTTGCCGCCGAGCGCGATTACGCGCGCCCGCACGTCGACGATGGCCACGGCTTCGTCATCGTAGGCGGCCGCCATCCGATCGTGGAGCAGGCGCTGTCGCGCGACGGCACGCCCTTCGTCGCCAATGATTGCGACCTGTCGCCGCCGAAAGACGCTGCGGCTGGGCGTATCTGGCTGCTGACCGGCCCCAACATGGCGGGCAAATCCACATTCCTGAGACAGAACGCGCTGATCGCGATCCTGGCGCAGATGGGTTCGTTCGTGCCGGCGAAAAGCGCAACGCTCGGCATTGTCGACCGGCTGTTCTCGCGCGTCGGCGCCGCTGACGATCTGGCGCGCGGGCGCTCGACCTTCATGGTCGAGATGGTCGAGACCGCGGCGATCCTCAACCAGGCGGGGCCGAAGAGCTTTGTGATCCTCGACGAGATCGGCCGCGGCACCGCGACCTTTGACGGCCTGTCGATCGCCTGGGCCTGCCTCGAGCATTTGCACGAGGTCAACCAGTGCCGCGCGCTCTTCGCGACGCATTATCACGAGCTGACGACGCTGGCCGCGAAGCTGCCGCGCCTTGTCTGCCATACGATGAGGGTCAAGGAATGGAAGGGCGACGTCGT
The DNA here is from genome assembly GCA_036268675.1 of Pseudolabrys sp. Lineage (GTDB taxonomy): Bacteria > Pseudomonadota > Alphaproteobacteria > Rhizobiales > Xanthobacteraceae > Pseudolabrys. Next base: position 1,132 of record DATATS010000248.1, on the reverse strand, counting down.
GTTCCTGCACGAGGTCGCGCCCGGCACCGCGGACCGCTCCTATGGCATCCATGTCGCGAAGCTTGCCGGCCTGCCGCAAGGCGTTACCGCGCGCGCCGAGGAGGTGCTGGAAATTCTCGAAAACGGCGACGAGGCGGGCGCGCTGGCCCGGCTTTCCGACGATCTGCCGTTGTTCCGCGCGATGCAGCATCGCCCGCCGCCCGTCGCGGCGAAGGAATCGCCGGTCGAGGTCATGCTGGACGGCATCCACCCCGACGAACTCACCCCGCGCGAGGCGCTGGAGGCGCTCTACAAGCTGAAGGCGGCGCAAGATTCGTAGGCGGGAAAGCGCAGCGCATTCCGCCATTAATGGCTCTCGCGGCGGATTACGCTTCGCTCATCCGCCCTACTGGTCTGCCCTGTTTTCCAATACCGGAAGGCGCGAGCGCGGGCGGATACGCTAAAATGCCCCCACTCATCGAAAGCGGAGTGGACGATGCCGCGCGTCACAGAAATCGAGGAGCCGGGCGACGACCCGGTTCTGGCCCAAATCTTCGAGCGGGAACGCGAGATGTTCGGCGACCTGCTCAACCCGACCAAGGTCATGGCGCATTGCCCGCCGATCCTGCGCGCCGCGAAACTGCTCGGCGCCGCGATCGAGCAATCCGGGCAGTTACCCAAGGCGCTGATATCGCTGGTGAGTTTCCGCGTCGCCGCGATCAACGGCTGCCCGTTCTGAGTCGACATCAATTCCTACCGTGTGTTGGAAGCAGATGACGGCCAGGCGAAATTATTGGACGCGGCGAACTGGCGCGACAGCGCGCGGTTCAGCGAGGAGGAGCAACTGGCGCTCGACTATGCCGAGCGCATGACCACCACCGGCCAGCGCGTCGACGACGAATTGTTCGCACGTCTGAAGGCACATTTTACGGAGGCGCAGATCGTCGAGCTGACCGCGGCGGTCGCGCTTGAAAACTTCCGCAGCAAGTTCAACCCGCCGCTCGGCATCGGCGCGCAAGGCTTCTGCCTGCTGCCGGAGCGATAGGCTACTGCGCCGGCTGGAAGTCCTGGTCGGAACGGATTCCTCGCCGCGTCGGGCGCCTTGATGACGATCATCGGGTGCTCGGCGCTTTTATGGCAGGAGCGCGATCAG
>DATATS010000247.1:0-8379 GCA_036268675.1 Pseudolabrys sp. | reverse complement strand
CAGGCGCAGGCGCGGCGTAATGCTGCCTCGAAGGAAATCGGCCAGGCCAAGGCCAAGAAGGATGAGGCGACGGCCGCAAAGTTGATGGCGGAGGTCGCGGAATTAAAGACCACCGTTCCAGCGATGGAAGCGCAGGAGAAGGAAGCTTCCGCCGCGCTCGAAAAAGAACTCGCGCAAATTCCCAACCTGCCGGCGGACGATGTGCCGGACGGGAAGGACGAGCACGGCAACGTCGAACGTCATACGTTTGGCAAGAAACGCGACTATGCCTTCAAACCCAGGCAGCATTTCGAACTGGGCGAAGCGCTCGGGATGATGGATTTCGAACTGGCGGCGAAATTATCCGGCGCGCGTTTTGTCGTTTTGCAAAAAGGTCTGGCGCGGCTCGAACGCGCGCTCGGGCAGTTTTTTCTCGATACGCATACGAGCGAGACGCATGGATATACGGAGGTCAACCCGCCATTATTGGTTCGCGATCAAACGATGTTTGGCACGGCGCAATTGCCTAAGTTTCGCGAAGACCAATTTCAAACTGTTAGCGAAGAAATTCGACGCAAAGAGCTTGTCGAGCATGTTCAATATGCGTTGAAGCTAGGCGGACGTCTAAGTGATTTTGGAGGGCAGCAACTAATCGACCTTTTTTCTGAAGACCCCGTAAGTTTTGAATATATGGAAAAAAATGAAAGGCATTGGCTCATCCCCACCGCCGAAGTGCCGCTGACTAATCTCGTCCGCGAATCCATCGTCGATGAAGACACGCTGCCGCGCCGCTACACCGCCTGCACGCCGTGCTTCCGCGCCGAGGCCGGTGCTGCGGGAAAAGATACGCGCGGCATGATCCGCCAGCATCAGTTCACCAAGGTCGAGCTTGTCTCCATCGTCACGCCGGAAAAATCTAAAGACGAACACGAGCGCATGCTGGCCTGCGCCGAGGAAGTGCTCAAGAAACTCGATCTGCATTACCGCGTCATCACGCTCTGCACCGGCGACATGGGTTTCGCCGCGCAGAAAACCTACGACATCGAAGTCTGGCTGCCGGGGCAGGGCATGTATCGCGAGATTTCCTCCTGCTCGGTGTGCGGCGATTTCCAGGCGCGCCGCATGGATGCGCGCTACAAGGGCAAGGACGGCAAGGTGAAGGGCCACGTCCATACGCTCAACGGCTCGGGCGTCGCGGTCGGCCGCGCGCTCATCGCGGTGATGGAAACCTATCAGCAGGAAGACGGTTCGATCATGGTGCCGGAGGCGCTCAAGCCGTATATGGGCGGCATAACGAAGATTGAGCGGCAGGTCGGATAGAAGCAATGCGCATCCTCATCACCAATGACGACGGCATCCACGCGCCGGGCCTTGCGGCTTGCGAGAAGATCGCACGCGAACTGTCGGACGATGTCTGGATCGTAGCGCCGGAAACCGACCAGTCCGGCGTGTCGCATTCGCTGTCGTTGAACGATCCTCTGCGTCTGCGCGAAGTAGGCCCGCGCCACTTCGCCGTGAAGGGAACGCCGACCGATTGCGTCATCATGGGCGTGCGGCATCTGATGAAGGATGCGCCGGACCTGGTGCTTTCCGGCGTCAACCGCGGGCGTAATTGCGCCGAGGACGTGACTTATTCGGGCACGGTAGCCGGCGCCATGGAAGGCACCACGCTGGGTTTTCCGTCGTTTGCGCTGTCGCAGGCCTACGCGGCGACCACGCGGCACAAGCCCTATTGGGAGACCGCGATCAAGTTCGCGCCCGATCTCATCCGCCGCGCGCTCAAGGCCGGCATTCCGCGCGACGTGCTGGTGAACATCAATTTTCCCGACTGTCCGCCGGGCGAGGTGGCGGGTGTCGCAATCGCCAATCAGGGCAAGCGCGATCAGGAATTGCTGCACATCGACGCGCGCAACGACGGACGCGGCAATCCCTATTACTGGATCGCCTTCAGCCGCGGCGGCAATACCGGCGCGGCACAAGGCAGCGACCTGGCTGCGTTGAATGAAAAGCGCATCGCGGTGACGCCGTTGCGGCTCGATCTCACCGACGAGCCTTTCATGACAAAATTGGCGGGAGTCTTCGGCTAGCAAAAGGCGCGGGGTTTAGGCCTGCGCCACCAGAATGCCGAGCGTGCTCTTGAGCTGATCGGCCTGGAACGGCTTCTGCAATGTCGGGCGGCCGCGATAGCGCTCCGGCAGGCTCTGCTCGCCATAGCCCGTGACGAACACGAACGGCGTCTTGCGTGCCGCCAGAATGTCGGCGACCGGATAGATTTCTTCGCCGTCGAGATTGACGTCGAGAATGGCGGCGTCGAATTCGCCGCTGGTTGCAAGCGTGCTTGCCTCGGCAATGCTGCCAACGGCCCCGACAACCTCGTAGCCGAGTTCGTCCAGCATATCTTCAAGCAGCATCCGGATGAGATACTCATCCTCGACAACAAGCACGCGCGGCTTTTGCGACGAAATTTTCATGATGTGCTCCCCGCTAGATAACGCGGGCGGAAAATGTGAGTTCCAAATGTCTTATGTCACTGCGCATATTACATGAATTCTGTTGAGACGTGCTAGAAATACGGCGAAAGGGTGGCCCGTGGCGGATCGGTCTCCAGACGACCGCGATAATCAGCGCATGGAATTCCAGCTGACCTTGCGGCAGCGCGGAATCTCCGATCGGGCGGTGCTACGGGCGATGGACGAAATTCCACGGGCCGAATTCGTCAATTCCGATTTCGCCGGCCGCGCCTATGCCGATCAGGCGCTGCCCATCGATTGCGGGCAGACCATCAGCCAGCCGTATGTGGTCGCCTATATGACGGAACAGCTTGGCCTGCGCCCGCATCATCGCGTGCTCGAGGTCGGCACCGGCTCCGGTTATCAGGCCGCCGTGCTCGCGCGTCTGGCGCGCGAGGTGGTGAGCCTCGAGCGTTATCGGACGCTGGCGGAAGCGGCGCGCGAGCGGTTGCGCGCGCTTGGCATTCGGAATGTGGAGGTTATCGTCGGCGACGGACTAGCCGGCGCGCCGGGCAGGGCGCCGTTCGACCGCATCATCGTCACCGCGGCGGCGGCGGAGCTGCCGCAAACCTTGCTCGATCGGCTTGCCGACGATGGCGTGATGGTGCTGCCGCTCGGGCCGCAAAACGGCGTGCAACACATTGTCAAGCTTACCAAGTCGCGAACGGGGATTGCGCGCGAAGAGCTGATCGCGGTGCGCTTCGTGCCTTTGTTGCCGGGGCAGGCAATGGAACTGTAGCCTGCCGACTGTTGCATTTTTATCAGACTCGTAACCACTCTCAACGATTGGGTAATCCTTAAAGGCTTATTTACTCGCGGCTGGTTTAACTCGAACCCTATGTAATTTGGGTATGAGTGAGTAACCACATGCCGGGCTCCACCGCGCCTCGTCGTCCGCAAGCAGCTTTGCGCATTTGGTCGCGTGTCGCAGTTCTCGCCCTCGTTGGCATCGCACTTGCCGGTTGCGAGAATTCCGCGCGTTTCGACTCTAACCCATTCGCCTCCAATGACCGCCAGCCGGCGCCGCGCCAGGAAGTAACCGGCTCGATCGCCACACGTCCGGCGACGACCGCCCGCATCCAATCGCAGCCGCTGCCGGCGCCGAGCCGGCCCGCCACAGTCGCCAGTTCGAGCGGCGTTTCGTATGGCGACCGTGGCTTTGCCGCTTATCGCCCGCAGGCTCAGGCAGCCCAAGTCCACACAACGCAAGTCCACACAACGCAAGTCCACACAACGCAATTCCACACAACCGAAGTGACCGGATCGGTGCCCGAGCGTCGTGCGCCGCCGCCGCCGAGCGCCCATTGGACATGGGACGGCGGATCGCCGGTGACAGTCGGCTATGGCGATACCGTCGAGACGATCGCGCGCAAATACGGCGTGCCGGCCTCGGCCATCATGGAAACCAACGGCATCACCAGCGCGACCCAGATCAGGCCGGGTCAGCGGCTGGTCATTCCGCGCTATGTCGCCGCCGCCACGGCGTCGCAGTCGGCTGCGCCGGCCGCGCGCGCGGCAGGCTCGCTTCATGTCGTCGAGCCGGGCGAAAGCCTGCTCGGCATCGCGCGCCACTATGGCGTGTCGCACGAGGCGCTGGCCCGCGCCAACGGGCTCAAACCCTACACCAAGATCAATATTGGCGACCGCTTGAAGATTCCTGCCGGTGGCTATCCGGCGGTCGCGCGCCGCGCGCCCGAGCCGCGGGTCGCGCAGCCGCGCACGGTCCCGGCCGACCGCGTCGCCAGCGTGCCGGCGCAGACCGCTCGCGTCGTGACGCCTGAGCACACGACCACCGAAAGCGTTGAAAAGACCGCCGTGGTCGCAAGCGCCATGCCTTCATTCCGCTGGCCGGTGAAGGGCCGCATCATCGCCGCTTTCGGCAAGCGGCCGAACGGCACGGAAAATGACGGCATCAACCTGGCGGTACCCGAAGGCACGCCGATCAAGGCGGCCGACGATGGCGTCGTCGCCTATGCCGGCAACGAGCTCAAAGGCTACGGCAACCTGGTGCTCGTGCGTCATGCCAACGGCTTCGTGTCGGCCTATGCCAATGCCAGCGCCTTGCTGGTCAAGCGCGGCGACACCATCAAGCGCGGACAGGTGATCGCGCGCGCCGGGCAGACCGGCAACGTGACCTCGCCGCAATTGCACTTTGAAATCCGCAAGGGCTCGACGCCGGTCGACCCGACCAAATATCTCAGCGGCGTCTAGTCTTTAAGCGCCACGCCCAGCCGTCCCGCCAGGTCCTGCACGAATTGCCAGGCAACGCGGCCCGAGCGCGAGCCGCGCGTCGTCGACCATTCGAGGGCTTCGCGCTGCATTTGCTCGCCGCGCGCCGGAATCTTGAAATGCGCGACGTAGCTTTCCACCATGGCGATATATTCGTCCTGGCTACAGCGATGAAAACCGAGCCACAGCCCGAAGCGATCCGATAGCGACACTTTCTCCTCGACCGTCTCGCCCGGATTGATCGCGGTAGAGCGCTCGTTTTCCATCATGTCGCGCGACATCAGATGGCGGCGGTTCGAAGTCGCATAAAAAATCACATTGTCGGGCCGGCCTTCGATGCCGCCTTCCAGGAGCGCCTTGAGGGATTTGTAGGTGGTGTCTTCGGTGTCGAACGATAGATCGTCGCAAAAGATGATGAAGCGGTAGGGCGCCGGTCTGATCAGCGCCATCAAGTCGGGCAGGCTGGCGATATCCTCGCGATGGATTTCGATGAGCTTGAGCGGCCCGCTTTTGGCACCCTTTGCAAAAGAGGCGTTCACGCCGGCATGCGATGCTTTTACCAGCGACGATTTGCCCATGCCGCGCGCGCCCCACAGCAACGCGTTGTTGGCCGGCAGGCCCTTGGCGAAGCGCTCGGTGTTTTCCACCAGCACATCGCGCACGCGGTCGATGCCCTTGAGCAGCGACATCTCCACGCGATTGACTCGTTTGACGGCGGCAAGGCGCCTGCCGTCGGGATGCCAGACGAAGGCATCCGCTGCGCCGAATTCGGGCGGCCTGGCGGTCTGCGGCGCCAGGCGTTCGAGGGCGTCTGCGATGCGCTCGATCGCATCGCTAGCCATCGGCGCAGGCTTTGGCTTGGCTCTGGATTTCGGTTTGGACTTGGCCATCGGGCTCACGGAAAGCGGTCGGCTGCTCTTAGCGGGGCGGGCTGCGCCCCGCAAGCCGCAAGGCCCGTTAAGTGCCCGAAAAGGCCGGTTTTTAGGGCTTTGGCGACATTGCAATTGGGGCCACGGCCGCTATAGTCCGCGCGAAATTGAAGGCGCGGATGCCGGGGCGCAATGCCGGGCAGCCTTCGCAAAAACAACGCCTAAGGAAAGCATCGATGTTCATAGCGACCGCATTTGCACAGGGATTGTTCGGCGGGGCAGGCGGCGAAGGCGGCATGCTGATACAACTGCTGCCGTTCGCGTTGATTTTCGTCATCATGTATTTCCTGATCCTGCGTCCGCAGCAAAAGCGCGCGAAGCAGCATACGGAAATGGTCAAGAACGTTCGGCGGGGCGATACGGTTGTCACCAATGGCGGGCTCGTTGGCAAAGTCACCAAGGTGATCGACGACGACCAGATCGAAATCGAGATCGCGGACGACGTGCGTATTCGCCAGATGCGGCAGATGGTGACCGACGTCCGCTCCAAGGGTGAACCGGTGAAGGACGAGGCGGCATCCGGCTGATCGCCGGCGGCCTTCGTCTTTCAATCCAAGTCTTCCGTACGAAGTCGGGACGTCATGCTTTATTTCACGCGCTGGAAGGTTGCGGCGATCCTGATCACGGCGTTCGTCGTCTGCCTGTTCGCGGTGCCCAATTTCCTCCCCACCAAGATGGTCGACGCCTGGCCGAAATGGGCGCAGCGGCACGTCGTGCTCGGCCTCGATCTGCAAGGCGGTTCGCACCTCCTGCTTGAGGTCGACACCAAAGCCGTACGCAAGGAAATGCTCGAGACGCTGCGCGACGACGTGCGGCGCGTGCTGCGCGATGCGCGTATCGGCTATACCGGCTTGGTGGTGCGCGGCAACAGCGTCGAGGTTCACATCCGCGAGGGCGCGCATTCCAGCGAGGCGTTGGACAAGCTCAAGAAACTGTCGCAGCCGCTCACTGGAATGCTCGGCGTGAGCGGTCAATACAGTCTCGACGTCACGAGCGAGACGGGCGGCCTGATCCGGCTCACGGTCACCGATCCCGCGATCCTCGGGCGCGTTCGCCAATCGGTCGAGCAATCGATCCAGATCATCGAGCGGCGCGTCAACGAACTCGGCACGGTCGAACCGCTGATCCAGCGCGAAGGCACCGACCGCATTCTTGTGCAGGTGCCCGGCCTGCAAGACCCGACGCGTCTCAAGCAGTTGCTCGGCAAGACCGCCAAACTCGATTTCCGCATGGTCGATACGGCGATGCCGGTCGAGCAGGCGCTGCAAGGGAACACGCCCTCTGAGGATGAGATTTTGCACGGTTCGACCGCGCCCAAGGCGCCCTATCTGATCGAGAAGCGCGTCCTGGTATCGGGCGGCGAACTCACCGACGCGCAAGCCGGGTTCGATCAGCGCACCGGCGAGCCGATCGTGAAATTCACGTTCAGTACGGCAGGCGCGCGCAAATTCGCGCAAGCGACGCAAGAGAACGTCGGCAAGCCGTTTGCCATCGTGCTCGACAACGAAGTGATCTCCGCGCCGGTGATCCGCGAGCCGATCCTGGGCGGGCAGGGGCAAATCTCCGGCAATTTCACCGTGCAGAGCGCCAATGACCTCGCCATCCTGTTGCGCGCCGGTGCGCTGCCGGCTCCGCTCACCATCATCGAGGAACGCACGGTCGGCCCAGGCCTTGGTGCCGACTCGATCGCCAAGGGCAAGATTTCATCTTATGTGGGCGCGGCCATGGTGATCCTGTTCATGCTGGCGACCTACGGCTTGTTCGGCCTGTTCGCCAATATCGCGGTGGCGATCAACGTCGCTATGATCTTCGGCTTGCTCTCGCTGCTCAATGCGACGCTCACCTTGCCGGGCATCGCCGGCATCGTGCTCACCGTCGGCATCGCAGTCGACTCGAACGTGCTGATCTATGAGCGCATCCGCGAGGAGGTGCGCGGCGGCCGTACCCCGATCAACGCGATCGACGCAGGCTTTAGCCGCGCGCTTGCCACCATTCTCGATTCCAACATCACCACTTTCATCGCCGCCGCGGTGCTGTTTTATATCGGCACCGGTCCGGTGCGCGGCTTTGCCGTCACCCTCGGCATCGGCATCATCACGACCGTGTTCACCGCCTTCACCATGACGCGATTGATCGTTGCCACCTGGGTCTGGTGGCGCCGCCCGCAACGCGTGCCGATTTAAGGAAAGCGCATGATCCCGAAAAGTGGAAACCGGTTTTCGGATAAGATCATGCGCCAGGAGATATAGTCAGTTGCGCCTCCTCCGCATCGTTCCCGACAATACCAAATTCGATTTCATGCGCTTCCGGCGCATCAGCTTTCCTATTTCAGCGGCGATGTCGATTTTGGCGATCTCGCTCTACTTCTTCCACGGGCTCAATTTCGGCATCGACTTCAAGGGCGGCACGCTGATCGAGATTCAAACCAAGTCGGGCCAGCCGGCCAATCTTGCCAAGATGCGTGCCTCGCTCGATGCGCTCGGGCTCGGCGAAGTGCAGTTGCAGCAGTTCGGCGCACCCGATGATGTGCTGATCCGCGTTGCCGAACAACCCGGCGGCGACGCTGCCCAACAGGTCGCGGTGACCAAAGTGCGCGGCGCGCTCGGTAACGACATCAATTATCGCCGCGTCGAGGTGGTCGGCCCGCGCGTTTCGGGTGAACTGTTGTCTTATGGCGTCATTGGTCTGGGATTGGCGATCTTCTGCATTCTGATCTACCTGTGGTTCCGCTT
>DATATS010000246.1:0-9630 GCA_036268675.1 Pseudolabrys sp. | reverse complement strand
CGGGCGGGGTTCGTAACCCCGCTCCCGGGAGGCCTCGGGCAGCCGTCCGTCCCTACTAAGGGGGACTGCCTTGAATGGCTGGACGCGGCGCGGATGAAGGCGGGCGAAAGCCTGCCGGATCAAGGAGGGCGAAGCCTTCCTGTCCACGCCCGGAAGCACGGCCCCGGGGACAGAAAAGCCGCGTGGAGCGCCGAGAGGCGCCCGCGCTCCCCACAATGGAGCGCGGCAACTGACGATCTGGTGCGCCGCCTGGCGCTCCACTTCCCTCGATTGATGTCGAGGGCTGGACGAGGGACTACGGCGCCCCCGCGCCGCTCAAATAATAGGGGCGTTGGCGCTTGCCCGACTGCAGCTTCGCTGTTTGACATCTTCATCGGACCGCACGCGCGCGCATGCTTCCGTTCGTCCCCGCGAAAGCGGGGACCCCAAAGCGCCAATATGCAAGTCTGGAAAATCTGGATGTCCGCTTTCGCGGACACGAACGGAGAGAGATCAGCCATCCATGTCCGACATCGGCATTCTCAACAGCCCGCTCTCGGGCGCGCTCGTTCTGCTGCTGTTCGGCTCGCCCGGCCTGCCGCTCGCCGCCATCGCGGGCGCGCTTGCGTGGCGCAAGCATCGCGTCTGGGGCGCGTTGCTCGGGGCCGCCGCCGGCTTCGGACTGTGGCTGCTCGGCTGGCTTTATTTCAGCAACAATCTTTGACGCGCGCAGCCGTTCAGATCAGCCAGCCCTTCGTTTCGATCACGGCGTATTGGACGATCGCCTGCACGCGCGCCCAATGTCCGCCGGCGTAGCCGGCGATCACGTTGATGCGCACGATCGAGTTCAACATGCCCTGCACGCTCTCGGTCTTCATGGTCTTGCCGCGGATGAAGGCGACCGCCGCGAGGCCGCAGGCTTTCGGATCTTTCGCGCGCTCATTCACCGCCAGCACGGCGGTCTTGATCTCGCTGCCGCCGGCGCGCATGTGGATGTAGGCCTCGGCCTGCTCGCTGGTGTTGCAGATGATGCCGACACCGGAGTCCATCTTGCCCTCGGCGCCGGGCTGGCCTGGAAGATTGGCATTATCCGCCCGCGCCACGCCGCAGACGAGCAGCAAGGCCGCCGCCAACGACCATGACAATCGTGACCAAGAAATTCGTGACCGTGACAATCGCATCGTTGCCTCCACAATTTCCGGCTCGTAACGGGATGGCAACGCAATCGTGCCGCGTGCGGTTCACGCCCGCGCACGCGAACGTGATCGCGGGCCGCGACATCATGAAAACGCGCTGAATCAAATTGGTGTTGCCGAACCGGGAAAAGTCCCGGTAAAGAGCACAGCGTGATCCGGGAAGGGCGCGGGCCCGCATGCCATGGTCGGCGGCCGACATGTGCCCGCGTTCAAGCCCGTCGGGGGCGGCTCGATCGAATTCGGATATTCAAGATGAGCGATTTAGCCCGCATTCGGCGCAGATTCGGCGCCGCCTTGGTCCCGCTCCTGCTCGCCGGCGCGCTGGCCGGCTGCCAGACCACCGGTTCGCCGTCGCCCGGCGTTGCGGCCGCCAAGCCGCCCGAACCGCCGATGACCCACACGCGCGCCGCCGAGCAATGCTGGATGGAGACCGAAAAGGGTCATGGCGACAAGCCGCTCGACCAGCGCGCCGACATCGTCACCACATGCATCGCGGACAAGATGAAGGCGGCGCACTCCGGCAAGCCGGATTCAAAAGCGGACGCCAAGCCGTTGCCTGACACCAAGCCCAAAAGCTGACGCGAGAGAGTTGACGAGGACGCGATCGCGCCCGGCGTCACTTCGTGTCGTTAACCATGCAGAACGGGTGCGCCTCGATGCATTTGCTGCGCGCCACGCCACGGTCCTTGCCGGTCTGCGTACAGGTGGTGTGGCCGGACAGGCAGGACACGTCGAACTCATAGCCGGTGAGATGCCGCCATGCGCTTTTGACCTTGCGCTTCACCTTGTGCGCGACGGTTTCGCTTTTCTTGGCGTGCTCGGCCTGCGCCAGCACGATCGCCGGCTGGCCTTCGGCGCGCGGCGCCTTGGCCGAAATTGCCGGATTGGCCGCCGCGCTCAACGTCATCGCCAGCAGGCAAGCGCCCGCGGCCGTTATTGCCCAGATTCGCATGGCCCCGTTCCTCGGCGCGTGGCGGTCGCGGACTATCCGCAGCGCAAAACCCGCGCATCCTCGGATGCACAACCGACTCGCCGTGGGAAAAGTTCCAATTCCCCTTGCCGGGCGCTTTGCGCCGTATCACCATGCGGCCATCGCTTTGCGGCGCATGACAGGATCATGCGCAACCGGACAGGAGGCCGTCATGGCGAAGGGTCAGATGCGCGTTCCAAAGGAAAAGAAAAAGCCGAAGGCCGACAAGGACAAGCCGAAGCAACTCTCCGCCTACAAGCTGGCGCAGTCGCAGGGCTCGTCGGGCGGCAGCCCCTACGGCAATGCGCCCGGCAAGAAGTCTTGAGCGCTTGAGCCGGCTTCTCCGGCCCCCGGCGCACTAGGGCTTTTTGATCGTCTCGGGCTGCTTGCTGGCCGCCGGCAGCTTGGCGACGGCTTTGGCCATTTCCAGGCAGGTGAGCAATTCCACATAGCTCGGCGAACCGCCAAGCGTGGACAGGCTCACGCAATGGGTTCGCTCCGCGGGCGTGAATTGTCCCCATTCCTGCTCCAGCTTGGCGCGGGCATCGTGTTCATCACGCTTGCAGGAATCCTCGTTGCGATTGGCGATTATGGTCGCCGCGGCGGCGTGACAACTGGGGTCTATATTCAGGACCGGCACATGGTCCGCCACCAGCACGATATGCGAACTCGCCAGAATAACCATCCATAGCGCGGGCATGGCTCGTTCCCCTTGGGTATGCAGCACTGACTGTCAACGCACAGCCAGAGTTCCAGTTTCAGGGGCGCGAGCGCAAGCCGCCCGAACAAATATTTTAGGCTTTTTCCCATGAACCTTTCGGAGGCCCGGACCCACTCATGCGGGACTGCTGGAGGGGTTCTGCCGTGGCCAGACGTTTCATCCTCGCTTTCGTGGCGTTCGTCGGCACGATTGTGCCGGCGGCGTTCGGTCTTGCCCTGCTGGCGCAGCCAGCCAGGCCGGCCACTCTTGTGCAGCCCGGCTGCGAACGCACTCTGGCCGACGTCATGGCCGGGGTCGCGGCCATGCAGGCGCGCATGAAACGCCTGGGCGAGGCGCGCGGCCCCGAGGCCTGCAATATGACCCGGCTTTATTTCCTCGAAGTGGTGAAAGCCCGCGCGGTGACCGCGCTATGCAAAAACGGGCCCGAGCGCGAACGCGATCTCGGGCAGCTCGATGCCGACGTCGAGCATCTCAACGAGGCCATCGCCGCGCGTTGCATCTGACACGCAACTCTTGCGCGTGATCCTTGCCACGAAACATGTTGGGCAAATTCAAGGCACGCGCCAGGCCACGCGGTCCATATCTTCGCCAAAGTTCCGTGGTTATTGCGCAACCCATGTTTAACCGGTGGCGCCGATCATGGTGCGCGCGGCAACACCGGAACGGCGCGATCGGGGGAGAGTTTTTGCATGCGAGCGGGTTTGCCCAGTCTCTTGGCTTTGCGCCTGGCTTTGCCGGCTGGCGCCATCGTCTGCGCGCTCGCCGTCTATCCGGCAGCGGCGCAGGTGCGGGATTCGGCCCTGACCGCCTATGCCTATGCCGCGCCCCCGTCGAACCCGACGGATGGGGACACGCAGGCCGACGCCACCGCGCCCGACGTCAGCCAGGACGACGACATTCTCAGCCGCGCGCTGATCTTCGATCCCACGAGTCTTGCCGGGACCGCGGCGAGCAGTCCGCTCAAGCTGCCGGGCATGCCGGCGCCAAAGTCCATGGACGTCAGCCGTACAGATCAGCCGGACGGAAGCAGTACTGTTGTGGTGAAAAGACCGCTGGCGACCGAGTGGGCCTCCACGGTTGGCGCCGATCTCAATCTTGCGGCAACGCCGCCTGAAAGCGTGCGCGCGGCGACCCAGTCGGTTCCGGGAGCGCTCTATAATGCAGGTTCGGGCGCGGCCTGGGCCTCGGTCGGTGTCGCGGAATTCGCATCGGTCGATGCGCGCGTCGATCCGGCCAGCGATCAGGGCAAGGTCGGCGCCACGCTCAAGCAGTCCATCCCGCTCGGCCAGCGTTTTTCGCTGACACTGCAAAATACCTCGTCCGTGACGCAGACCTTCAACCCCGCCACCGCGTCGCCGTCGGGCCTGTCCAACCTGCCGCTGATGACGGCGCCGGTAGCAACGGCATCGACGGCCGCGTCCGCGCCGATGCACGTCTGGGGCAACGAAAACGATGTCAAATTCAATGTCGCGTCGACCGGCACGACATTCGGCGCCGGTGTGACAACGCTGAGCGACGATCCGATCACCCACAGGACGCTGAGCGCCGATCAGAAAATATACGGTCCGCTGCATGTCACAACGGCAGTGACCGATCCCGGCGAGCCGACCGTCAGCAAAAGCATCAGCGCCGCGCTCAAGCTGAACTGGTAGCGCGGTTCATCGGTCCGGCGGGCAAATCCGGTAAAACAATACGGACGCAAAGCCCCTGCCGGATTTCGCAGGCCAGTTCCTTCATGCCGCCCTCGCCCTGCCCTATCGTCGCCCAACTCGCATGCGGCAATCGCGCCGACTGGGGAGCGTCCGCGCAATGTTGCGCATCGGCAGGAGTTCAGCATGACGGCCATCAGACCCGAACGGCTTGGTGCAACCAGGAATCCTCCGGAAAAAACCGGCCCGGAGACATTCGCGCCGACGCGGCGCGCTCCCGACAAACTGGGAGACATCGACCAGGCTGTGGCGACCGCTGTCGAGGGTGAGATTCGCGAATTCGTCAGGCGCGATGTTGCATTCGTGCGCCGTCAGCGCAGCGAGGTCGAGCCTGCCGGCGAGCCGATCTCCGAAAGCCTGAATTCCCTCATCCGGCGCGTATCCGGGGCCTCGATGGATGAGATCGACCGGGTCATCCTCGAACTGCAAGGCGTGCGCGACATGCTGCGCAGCGAGGGCGAACGGGTGAGCCGCGAGATCGCCGGCTATGCCAGCCTGAACCATGCGGCCATGACCGCAATGACGGTCATCGCCGACAGCCTCGAACAATGGAAGCAGGCTCCGATCGCGAATGGCCGGCGCAAGGTGAACTAGGCGCCGCAGCCGGCGGAGCCCCGTGCCAGACCGAGAATCCGGTGGGTAAACCGGCCCCGGATGGGTCCCAGCCTGTGGATTACCGGGACGCAGGACGATAGCACCGCCGCGCCTCGAAACTGGAACCTAGAGTTGAACCGTTCGGAAGCGGTCTTCGAGTCGCATGGGACCGCTGAGAATCGAGCCTGCTGCGACACGCGACAGACGCGGTCTCGTCTTCGGGCAAATCCTCCCACAAACTTGGCCCCGCTCCGGCGGGGTCTTTTTACGTCTTCGCAGGCAGCACCGTTCAGCCGCGCTGACAGCGGGCCGTGCGAAGCGGACTGTTGGAAATCAGTTCAGTTGGCCGCGACTTTGCGCGGCAGCGGATAATCCGCGCTCTCGTAGAGCTGGCGAATGCCGTTCCCATCGAAGCGCTTCTCTTCCACCTCGAGATAGGCGCCGAGCAGCAGTTCAGGCGGCAATTCCTCGATAGCAAAGCGGATAGCCTCCGCCGCGGTCGGAAAGCGCTTGTAGCCGATCGGACGGCGCGACTTACGGCTGCGGCTGGGGAATAGTTCCGACGGGGCGCGGTAATTTATCATCGACATTCCTTGAGGCTCCTCACAGCATAATATGGCCCCTAACACGCAAAAAATCCAGCGGGTGGGACCGGCGCATGGCTGGTCCCACCGGGAAAAGGTAAATGCCGTTTGCTGCAAAAAAGTCAGCGGCGCGGCCCGACTTTGCAGCCGGACCGCCCGTCGCGGATGGCCGCTAATTTCAGTTTGCCAGTTCTGCGACGACGACGCCCGTCGCCGGATCGACCAGAACGACCTCACCGTTTACCACCATGTATTTGTACGGCCGCACGGCGGGGACTTCGACGGCGATGGTGTCGGGAACAGGATAAAGCGCCACGCTGCCCGGCACGCGCGCGCCGACACGATATTGGACCGCCGGCGGCACCGGCTGCACGCGCTCGCGCACGATGGTCCGGTAGATCGTGCGCCGCTGCACCGGCGTCAGCACCAGCGGACGCCCGGTGACGACGGTTTCGGTCTGCACGGGCTGTTGCACGATGGTCTGCGTCTCGACCGGCTCGCGCGTGATCACGGTGGTCTGCGCGCTCGCCGCACCGGCGCTGGCGAGCAATGCGGCCGCGATCGCGGCGTGGCGAAAGTGTGTCATGAGTTCCTCCTGCATGCTGTCACTGGGAGGTGGAAGCAACGCGAGGCCGCAGATTACGTTCCGCCGCGAAGTTCCCTGGCTCAGAGCGTATGCGGCGGCTCGTCCATCAGCTTGAGCTTGGCGGTGAGCATGGCGATGCGCCGCTGCGCCTCGGCGCGGGTAAGGCGCGGCTGAAACGCTTCGAGTTCGTAGCCGTCGCGCGCGAGTCGCCTGAGCTCGTCCGCCTGCTTGACGGACATCGGCGCTTGCGGATCGGCGGCAGCTTTCCTGGCCATGATCCAGTCACAACGGCGGCGGGCAGGCGCCGGTTCCAGCCTCGCCAACAAAACATGAGTCATCTGAATCATTTAGCGAGGATTGGACTCGTTTCGTTCGCGAACGCGCGTCCGCCCCGGAGTGTGACTCCGACTCCACACCGGAGCCGCTACCGCGCAAACGATTCAAGTTTCTGGTGCGGCGCGACTCGAGCCTTGATACCAGCGTTGAGGGGACTGATTCGCCGAGGCTCAAGGGATGATTCTTGAATCGCTTTTCGGATTGTCGCTTGTGTTGAATGTCTCACTCGATACCTACCAACCCGCACCACCCAGTCCGGCTAGCTGGCTGCAAATGTCGGTGCCGCAGAAGGACGCCGCGCTATTGCCGCTGGTGCGGCGCGCGACCGCATGCATTGTGCGCAAGGTCGTCGCCGATCCGCACTACCAGACCGATCTGCGGCCCGACGAGATCAACGACCTGATCGTTGACTCGATCTCCGCTTGCGAGCGCCCGGTGCGTGCGATGATCGATGCGCATGACCGGATGTACGGCAGCGGCTCGGGCGAAGCCTTCCTGCTCGGGCCCTATCTCGATGTGCTGCCGTCCGCGGTGGTGCAGCAGGTGCGCATCAAGACACCGATGCGCTAGCTCAGGCGCTCGTCGCTGACGCGAGCGCGGGCCGCAGCAGCAACGTGATCGGCAGCGTCAACAAGACCACGCAAGCAACCACGACCAGCGCCGACGGCACGCCGATCGTGTCGCCGAGCACGCCGTAAAGCGCGGGCGACACCGCGCCGGCGCCGATCGTGCCGGTATAGAAGATACCGAAGGCGCGCTGGCGGCGCGCCGGCTCGACAAGATCCGGGACCGAGCCGTAAAGCACCGACGACGTCCCGTTGAGCGCAACACCGACGACCGGCAACAGCACGAGCGCCGTATCGAGCGATACCGGCAGCAACGCGACAATGCCGAGCGCGGTTACTGCCTCGGTCAGCCAGACCGTCGCGACCGTGCCGATGCGCGCGCCGATGAAGGCGCAGACCAGCTTGCCGGCCGCGCCACCGGCGAACACCAGCGTCAAACTCAAACCGATGGTCGGCAGGCTGGCGCCCTTCGCCGTGAGCACGAACGGCAGGAACGTCAGAAAGACCATGCGCGTCGCGCTGTCGAGCACGCCGATCGAGAGCAGCAACGGAAAGCCGAATTGGCTCACACGCGAGCCACCGCCTGCCGCGGCTTTGTTTTTGCGCGGCGGCGCGACAACGGCGCCGAAGCGCGGAATCAGAATGAATATCGCCACCGCCGCCAGCACGCCGACGCTGCCGAGCAGAATCAACGCGTGACGCCAGGGCAGCACGACGAACAACAGCGAAGCCAATGCCGGGACCGTCATCTTGCCGATGTCGCCTGCGAAATTATAAGTGCCGAGCGCCTTGAGCGAGCGCGGTCCCGCATAAGCCTGCGCAATCAGCGAGGACGCCAGCGGATGCTGCGTGCTGGCGCCCATCCCGGCAACGAACAACGCGGCCACGAGAAAAGGGATGCCTTGGCTCAAACCGGCGAAGCAATAGCCAAGACCGGCAAGCGCGGTGCCGAGCGCCAGCACGACGGCTGAGCCGAACCGCTCCGCGAGAAGTCCGGAGGGAATCTGCAATCCCGCGAGCGTCCCGGAGAACACGGTCTTCATCAATCCGAGCGCGGCAAAGCCGAGCCCGAATTCGTGCTGCCAGATCGGCAGCATGACGTAGATCAAATCCGTGTAGCCGTCGTGCAGCGCGTGCGCGCCGCAAGCGACGCCGAGCGCGCGCCGTTCCTCGTCCTTGCTATGCGGCGTCACATTCGCGGACGTGCCAACAGGAGCGCTCATGGCTTCTCCTGCCGCCGCTCGACGAATGTGGTGCTGAGAAACGAGATCACGGTTTCGCCCTTTTGATTGAGACCGGCCGAGCGGATGGTCATCAATCCGAAGCCGGGCCTACTGTTGGAGACGCGGGTCTCGACCACCTCACTGAAATAATCGATGGTATCGCCGACATAAACCGGCTTCAGCCATTTCAGTTCGCGAAAGCCGAGCGCCGGCCCGATGGAGGCGACCGGCTCACCGCGGGCGAGCGCTGCGTCCACCATATGCCGGTGATGGTCGACCATCAGCCGCATCCAGGCCGCCGCGGTGTGCCAGCCGGAAGCGCAAAGCGCGCCGAAATGGGTGCGCGCCGCTTCCGCCTCATCCATATGGAATCGTTGCGGATCGAAACGGGCGGCGAAAACCTTGATGTCCTGCGCGGTGAAGGTGTGGCGGCCGAGCGCGAAGGTGTCACCCACGCGGATGTCCTCGAAGAACGTCATGCCGCCGCTCCGGCCTTGCGACGGCCGAACATCTGCGTGGTGGTCAGCGTCATGATGCGGGTATCGGCCTCGCCGAGCACTTCGAACAGGAACTTGGTCAGGCCCATATCCGGCCGGCTGTTCGAGGCACGTGTCTCCAGCACGGTCGAGCGCACGCGGATGTGCGTTCCCGGCCGCAAGGGCGCGAGCCAACGCGCCTCCTCGATGCCGGGGCCGCCCATGGAGCTTGAATCGAGAACATAGCCGTCGGAGATAATGCGCATCATCAGGCAGCAGATGTGCCAGCCGGACGCGCCGAGCCCACCCAGCATGGTGGCGCTGGCCGCGGCTTCATCGAGATGCATGGGCTGCGGATCGAATTCGGCGGCGAAGGCGACGATCTCCTCGCGCGTCACCAGCCGCGGCCCGTAAACCGCGACCGTCCCCGGCTTGAAGTCTTCCCAGTAATACTTCGGCATCGCGGCTCCGTCTTGCCGCCTTTTATCACGTCGCAAACCTGAAATGCATCACGTCGCCGTCGTCGACCACATACTCCTTGCCTTCCAGCCGCATCTTGCCGGCTTCCTTGGCGCCGACCTCGCCGCTGCCGGCGATGAAGTCGTCGTAGCCGATGGTCTCGGCGCGAATGAACCCCTTCTCGAAATCGGTATGGATGACGCCGGCCGCCTGCGGCGCCTTGGTGCCCTG
>DATATS010000245.1:0-17981 GCA_036268675.1 Pseudolabrys sp. | reverse complement strand
ATGTCATCGTTGCCTGCGTAGGCGAAGCGAAAGAGCATTCCGGAGAATCCTCGACCCGCACCGATATCGGGTTGCCCGGCAGTCAGCGTGCGTTGTTGCGCGCCTTGAACGAAACCGGCAAGCCACTGGTGCTGGTCGCGATGAGTGGGCGGCCGTTGGCGCTCGAATGGGAGAGCAAGCATGCGAATGCGATCCTGCATGCGTGGTTTGCTGGCACCGAAGCCGGCAATGCTGTCGCCGATCTGTTGTTCGGCGATGCCAACCCGTCCGGTAAACTGACCATGAGCTTTCCGCGCAGCGTCGGACAGTGCCCGATCTATTATGCCGAACCGCCGACGGGGCGTCCGCCCGACCGGATCGGTATCGATGTAGCCGGTGACGAACAGACCATCGGCGGCAAGCGCGCTTTTCGAAAATTCACTACGGCTTGCCGATTGGAGGGCCCGCACACGCCGCTTTATCCGTTCGGGCACGGCCTCGGCTACGCCACGTTCGAGTATGGCGATCTTGAGCTCAGCAAAACGTCCTTGCGGGGAGACTTGGACTCGCTAGAAGCGACGATCGTGGTTCGCAATATGGGCGAGCGGGCAGGCGACGAGATTGTCCAGCTTTACATCAGTGACCCCGTGGCAGGCCGTTCGCGTCCCGTCCGCGAATTGAAGGCCTTCCGGAGAATTCCGTTGCAGCCAGGCGAACAGCGTCGCGTCTCATTTCGCATAACAAAAGCTGATCTCACATATTTTGAGGCCGACCGGCTCTCCGCTCCGAAAGAGGTCTGCGGGGATGGCCAGTTCGTCGTGCAGATTGGGCCGAGTTCCGAGCAGCTCGTCTCTGCCGCGTTTGGTTGGAAGACGGACCTATGAGTGGCGCAAGCAGACGGGACATCGCACCGGCCTCCGATGAGGACCTGCTTGATTGGGTGCAGCGGCAAACGCTCGACTATTTTTTCGGTTTTGCACACCCGGTGAGCGGTATGGCGCGCGAACGGAGCAATCCGGTCGCAAACTACGATTACCTCGAAACGGTCACCAGCGGCGGCACCGGCTTCGGCGTCATGGCCCTTATCGCCGGCGCCTCGCGCGGCTTTCTGCCGCGAGCAGCGGTGCGCGATCGCATCCGGCAAATCGTCGCTTTCCTGGGACGCTGCGAGAGTTATCACGGCGTCTTCCCGCATTTTCTGCAGGGCGATACGGGGGCGGCGATCCCGTTTTCCGCGCAGGATGATGGCGGCGATCTGGTGGAAACGGCCTTCTTGATGGTCGGGCTGCTATGCGCGCGGCAGTTTTTTTCCGGGCGCGAGCCCGCTGAGAAGGAATTGCGCGAAGGCATCAACCGGCTGTGGCACGCCGTCGAGTGGGTATGGCATACGCGTGATGACGACGTCCTCTATTGGCATTGGAGCCCGCGCCATGGCTGGGACATGGATCACGCCATTACCGGCTGGAACGAGTGTCTGATTGCTTATGTCCTTGCCGCGGCATCGCCGACACACGCAATCGCGCCGCATGTCTATCACCGTGGTTGGACCAATAGTCAGGTATTCCGCAACGGCGAACGCTATTACGGGATCGAATTGCCACTGGGGCCGCGCTTCGGCGGACCGCTGTTCTTCTCTCAATATTCCTTTCTCGGACTCGATCCGCGCGGGCTACACGATCGCTATGCCGATTACTGGCGGCAGAACCGCGCACATGCCCTGATTAACCGGGCCCATTGCGTCGCCAACCCGAAGAGATTTTACGGCTACAACGCCGAATGCTGGGGTCTCACCGCCAGCGATGGCGATGTTGGTTATGGAGCATTTTGTCCCGTGCATGATCGCGGTGTCATCGCGCCAACCGCGGCGCTCTCGGCGATGCCCTACACCCCGCGCGAGTCAAGCGATGTCCTGCGTCATCTCTACGAACTCGATCGTGCCCACAGCCGCTTCGGCTTCGTCGACGCGTTCAATATGTCGCAAAACTGGTATGCACCGGGCAATCTTGCCATCAACCAGGGACCGATCGTCGTGATGATCGAGAATTATCGTTCCGGATTGCTCTGGGATTTGTTCATGAGCTGCGCTGAAGTGACCGAGGGCCTTCGCCGCCTCGGCTTCGAGCGGTCCGAGCAGATGGCTGAGCAACCCTATTGAATTTACCCGTGCGTTCGGGCTCTACTTTTGTTTGTTCAAATAACGGAAAAGCCTTGCAATGACGATGTTCGATTTGAAGGGGCGAGTTGCTTTCATCACCGGCGGAAACGGCGGCATCGGCCTCGGCATGGCCAAGGGCCTCGCCGCCGCAGGCGCCGCGGTGGCCATCGCCGGTCGCAACAAAAGCAAGGCGCAATCCGCATTAGGCGAGTTGAAAGCTCTCGGCGTCAAAGCCGAATTTGTCGAGCTGGATGTGCTCAAGGAGGCATCCTGTCGCGAGGCAATCGAGCGCACGGCCGATAAATTCGGACGTTTCGATATTCTGGTCAACAATGCCGGCACTAGCGTGCGCAAGCAGCCCCAAGATTTGACGGCCGAGGACTGGCACCTGGTGATGAACACCAACTTGACCAGCGCCTTCATCTGCTCGCAAGCTGCCTATCCGCACATGGTGAAAGCCGGCGGCGGCAAGATCATCAATATCGGGTCGATGATGTCGGTGTTTGCGTCGTCCTACGCAACGCCTTACGCGGCGAGCAAAGGCGGCATCGTCCAGCTCGCGCGCTCGATGGCGGTCGCCTGGGCGAAGGACAACATTCAGGTCAATACGATATTGCCGGGATGGATTGACACGGATTTGACGCGCAAGGCGCGCGAGCAGGTTGAGGGCTTGCACGAAAAGGTGCTGGCGCGCACGCCGGTCCAGCGCTGGGGCTCGCCGGACGACTTTGCCGGCATCGCAGTCTTTCTGGCAGCGCACGCGTCGGACTTCATCACAGGCGCGGCGATCGCGGTTGACGGCGGCTATTCGGTCCAGGCTTGACGAGGCCGCGAGGCGAACAATGCCCGTTCGAAAGATCGACCACATCCTGATTGCGATGCCGGAAGGCCGTGAGGCGGAGGCGCGCGCCTTCTATGAGGGCATTCTGGGGATGACGGAAAAGGTCAAGCCGCCGCAACTGGCTGCGCGCGGCGGCTGCTGGTTCGAGCTCGGCGCGCTGGTGGTGCATCTCGGTGTTGAGAAAAATTTCATGCCGGCGCGCAAGGCGCATCCGGCTTTCATCGTCGACGATCTTGCCGGTATGGTCGATAAGGCGATCGCGGCCGGCTTGAAAGTTACCGCGGACGAGCCGATCGAGGGTTGCGATCGCCGTCACGTGGACGATCCGTTCGGCAATCGCATCGAATTGATCGAGCTGGACGCGATCTAGGTCAGGGTGGGCAGATGTAGAGGCCGGTCGGGCCCTTGAAGCAGCCGACCGATTCCGGCAGCAGTAGCTTCGGCAGATAAAGCACGATGTCCGGAAAGAGCAGCGTGAATCCGATCGTGACGAAGAACACGACGTAGATCGGCAGCGAGGCATACATAGCCTTGCTGAATCGCACGCCGACGAATTTCGACGCGACGAGCAGCGTTAGCCCATAAGGCGGTGTGATCAGCCCATAGGCCAGCGTCGTGATGATAACCACGCCCATATGTAGCGGCTTGATGTCGCCGAGATCGACCAACTTGATGATGATCGGCATGAAAATGATGATCGCCGGCACGGCGTCCATGAAGTCGCCGATGACGATGAACAGCAGCACCATCAGGAACATGATCATGCGGCCGTCGGTGCCCGCATAGGTCTGGATCCAGACAGCAACCAGATCGGGGCCGCGCAGATAGGCGAGCATCCAGCCGAAGGCGGACGCCGCGGCGACCAGCGCGAGTGGGATCGAATAGAGCAAACCCGTATAGACGAAGTCGTAGGGCAAATACTTGAGATGACCGGGATTGAGCAGCGGCACCACGATCAGCAGGATATAGACCGATGCGACCATGCCGGCCTCGGTCGGCGTAAACCAGCCGCTCAGGATGCCGCCCATGATGATGAGCGGGATCATCATGGGCAGGACGGAGGCCCGCGCCGCGTCGGCAAATTGGCAAAGCGACGCGCGCGGCTTTCTCAGGCCCACGGGGCCGAAGAAGCGCGAATAGATCATCAGGCCGATGCCGATCATCACACCGGGGACGATGCCAGCGAGGAACAGGCCGCCGATCGAGACATTGCCCGTCGCGCCATAGACCACCGCCATGATGCTGGGCGGGATCAAATTCGCGATTGTCGACGCGGAGGCGATCAGCGCCGCAGTGAAGGCGCGGTCGTAACCTTCACGGTTCATCTCCTGCGCCACCGTGCGGCTCAGCACCGCAACGTCGGCGGTGGATGAACCGGAAATTCCGGCAAAGAACATGCTGAACAGAGTGACCACCTGCGCCAAGCCGCCACGGAAATGACCGACCATGGTCTGCGCCAGGGCAATCATGCGGTTGGTGACGTTTGCCGATGTCATCAATTCGCCGACCAGCAGAAAGAACGGCACCGCCAGCAATATTTCGGTATCGATGCCGTGAAACATTTGCCCGACCATCGACTGCATGCTGATCGGGGTGAGCATGCAGGCGGCCAAAACGCCCGCCATCAGCGCAAAGGCGACAGGCACGCCCATGTAACCGAAAATCAGGAATAGCGCGCTCATCAGCAGAAGGATTTCCGCGTGCGTCATTTGAGGATGCCCGCGAAATCGTCGGCGTCTTCCGGCCCTTCGAATCCATTACGCCAGCCGTTGACCAGTTGCTCGATGGTGAACAGCACGATCAAGGCGCCGGCAACCGGCACGCTCGCCGTGTAAGTGCCGAGCGGGATGAGCGAGGGCGCACGATAGCTGCCGAGGTCGTTGAAAAAGTTCTGGATGCCGAACACCAGCATGCAGGCGCCGACCGCCAGCACCACGAGGCGGTTGAAGGTCTCGAAGAAGGTGCGTTTTGGGCCGCTCATGTGTTTGGTGATCTCAACCAGGTTGAGATGATCCAACCGACGCGTGGCGGTGGCCATGCCGATGAAAATACCCCAACCGAAAAATCCGGTGGTCACCAGTTGCAGCCAAAGAAATGGGTAGTGAATCTCGCGCGTTACGACGTCGAGGAAAACGGACGATGTAAAGCCGAGGATCGATATGCCGCAGAGCACCATCAGGAGATGCTCGACAGGGTCGAGTATTTTCCATTTCAGGTGGCGATGGCGCACGATGACAAGAGGATTAGGCAAAACCAGCCCCCCGAATGCCCCTGATGGATGCGGGCGGCGGCGCGTATGCGCCGCCGCCCGACTTTGTCACGCAGCGACTGGGATCACTTCACGTCGCGGACGAGTTCCAGCAGCTTGACCGCGTGCGGTCCGAGTTGCTTAGCGATCTTGTCCTGAATCGGCTGCGCATCCTTCATGAAGCCGGACTTGTCGACTTGCGTGTTGATGGTCACGCCCATCTTCTTGAGCTTCTCGCCCGAATCTTCCTCGAGCTTGAGTGCCATCACCGGTTCTTTGGTCGCAACCTCTCGCGCGGCGGCCTCGACCCAGCCCTTCTGCTCGGCAGAAAGACTGTTCCAGACTTTGT
Source organism: Pseudolabrys sp. (assembly GCA_036268675.1). Classification (GTDB taxonomy): domain Bacteria; phylum Pseudomonadota; class Alphaproteobacteria; order Rhizobiales; family Xanthobacteraceae; genus Pseudolabrys. Next base: position 12,409 of record DATATS010000245.1, on the reverse strand, counting down.
CGGAAACCCAGATGCAGTTGTTATTGGCTTCGTGCTCGGTCATCGACAGCACCGGCGCAACTTCATAATGCTTGTTGGCCATGTAGACGTTGACGCCGTTCTCGGCGATGTCCATCACGCCGGTCTGCAGCGAGGTATAGACCTCGCCGAAGGGCATGTGCACGGTCTGCGCGCCGTAGGCCGGGAACGAGGCGTCCTCGGTCATTGTTGCCTGGACGCGAATCTTCTTGCCCTTGACATCGGCCACGGAATGGATCGGGAACTTGGCGTACATATTACGCAGGCCCATGGTCATCAGCGCGAGAACGTGTGCGCCTTGCACGGAATCCTTGACCATCGCCTGGAATTCTTTTGTGACGGCGGGGTCGGCAAGAACGCGCGTCAGATGCCCTTTGTCGCGGAAGATGAAGTGCTCGGAGAAAACGCCGGCTTGCGGCGCGACGGAAGCCGCGTTTGCCGTCGAAGTGATAATGAAATCGATGTCGCCGGTGCGGATCTTCTGCAACATCACCGGTTCTTGGCCAAGCTGGGCATTCGGGAACTGGTCAATACCCATGGTGCCGTGGCTCAACTCCATGAGCTTGGCGTTGAACATGTCACCGGCAATTCCGTAGGCGGTGCCGTGCGGCTGGTCGTAGCCGAAGGTGTATTTTTTGACCTGGGCATTGGCGCTGGTGGACATGGCAACAGCCATGGCGCCGGCGGCGATGGCCGACAATGCGATGTGTCGTATAGTCGATCTCATTGGCATTTCCCCCTTTGGTGATTGTTATTGTGTTTTAGTGCGGCAGTAGGACGATTAGATACCATTTGGCCAAGACCGGCAACGACGCTCAAAACGGCTTGTCACCGGTGATAGTGCACCGCCGCATGACCCGCTTGAAGCGGGCCTCGTCGAAGCCGGTCGCGCGGTGCAGCGTGCAGCGATTGTCCCACACCATGCATTCGCGAGGCTGCCAAGTGTGGGAATAGATATTTTCGGGCGGCGTTGTGAGGACATTGATCTCTTCGATCAGCGCGCGGCCCTCTTCGTAGTCCATTCCCTCGATCGATTCCGCGTGGTCGCCGAGGAAAATCGCCTTGCGGCCGGTCTCAGGGTGCGTGCGCACAATCGGATGCGCGACCGGCGGTACTTCGGCAGATTGTTTGGCGGTGAGCGGGTCTTCGCCGTGGCGCCGCTTGCGCGAAAACGTGAAATTGTGGATCGCTTGCTTGCCCTCGATCTTTTTCTTGATGTCGGCGGGAAGCAGATCGTAGCCGGAATACATATCGGCGAACTGTGTCTGTCCGCCATCGCCTGCCGGTGGGATGATCTCCGAATACATCATCGTCGCCTGACCCGTGCGCTTTTTCCATGATCCGTCGGTGTGCCAATAGAGCGTGCCGCGGTCGGGATGTTTGCCGCTCGGGTTGCCGTCCTTGTCGAGGTTGGACAGCATGTAAATCTCGGGATGACCGTAGCCGTGATATTGATTGAGCACATGCACGTTCACTTCGCCGAAATTCCTGGCGAAGGCGACCTGCGTCGCCGGCGGCAGATCGACGTCACGGAACAGGATCAGTTCGTAGTCGAGAAAGGCTTCATAAACCTTGGCGAATATCGCCGGCGAAACCGCATCGGCGAGCGTGATGCCGGTGATCTCGCATCCCAGCGCCGGATGCAGCGGCTTCACCTTGAACGGCCAATCTCTTGCTTTCTTTTCGGCCGCCCGTTGCGGCTTAAGCTGGACTTGAGCCATGGCATCCTCCCGGCAGATAGGCGCATGGTTCCGAGTATGCCAGCACCGGAGCTTGCTTCCTAGCCGGTCCGTCGAGCGTTCCTAGAGGATTTGATCGAGGAACTGGCGGGTTCGGGGATCGCGCGGGTTGCCGAAGAACTCCTTGGGGGGCCCGTGCTCGACCAGCACACCGTTGTCCGTGAAGTAGACCTGGTCGGCGACTTCGCGCGCAAACCCCATTTCGTGGGTCACGATCACGCAGGTCATGCCTTCTTCGGCGAGTTGGCGGATCGTCACCAGAACTTCTTTCACCGTCTCCGGGTCGAGCGCTGCCGTGACCTCGTCGAACAGCATGACGTCCGGATTCATGGCAAGGCTGCGTGCGATGGCGATGCGCTGTTGCTGGCCACCCGATAATTCCCCCGGGTAGGCGTTTTCCTTTCCTTCGAGCCGCACCTTTCGGATGAGTGCCAAAGCCTGCGCTTCGACTTCTTTCCGGTCCCGTTTGAGCACATGAATGGGCGCCATCATGACGTTATTCAGCGCCGTCACATGCGGAAACAAATTGTATTGCTGAAAGACCATTCCTACCTTGCGGCGCAACGCGAGCTTGTCGAGGTTCGGATCGTTGACTTCCTGCCCTTCGACCAGGATCGAGCCGCTTTCGATTGGGACGAGCGCATTGATGCAGCGAAGCAGCGTGGACTTGCCGGAGCCGGACGGCCCGATGACGCAAATGACTTCGCGCTTCATGACATTGAGCGAGATGCCCTTGAGCACCTCCAACGTACCAAAGCGTTTATGGACGCCGCGTATTTCGATGAGCGGTCGATCGGGGGTCCACGCCGGCATTATTTCACCTGAAATCGCTTTTCCAGCGCCACGGTCGCGCGTGCAATCGGATAACAATAGATAAAGAACCACAGCAGCAGATACAGATACATGGGAATCAGCAAATCTGTGCGGCCTTCGGCATTGAGGATGTTGCCGGTCAATGTCATCGCCTCACTGACGCCGACCACCGCGCAAAGCGGCGTGGATGTGGTGAGGATGGCGTAGAGGTTCATCCACGGCGGCGTGATGCGCTTGATACACTGCGGCAGGATCACCAGCCAGAGTGTCTGCGCGCGGGTATAGGCGAGCGAGTCCGAGGCCTCCCACTGCCCGAACGGGATCGAGCGGACTGCGCCGCGCACCAGTTCGGAGACGTTGGCCATCACCGGCAGCGATAGGCCGAGGGTGGACTTGAACCAGCCCGGCAATGGAATGGTGGTGTTGCCGATGTGGATTTGAAACGGCATCAACAGCATGCAGTAGAACAGCAGCACAAGCCACGGCGAGTTGCGGAAAAATTGCGTCACCAGCCACGACGACGCGCGCACCGGCAGCAGCAATGAAATCTGGCATAGACCCAGCGGCACGCCGGCCACGGTGCCAATCATCATGGCCAGGAAACTGATGGCGATGTTAAGGGCAAACCCTTGCGCCAGGAGCGGTGTCCATTTCCAGATCGTCGCGGGAATAGAGGGTACCGCGGGTCCTGCGGCGGCTTGCGCAATAGCGGCAGAGAAGAGCAGCGCGACGACCAGCACAGCGCCATGCCATGCCTTCAACTCAAAGTGCGTGACGGAAGCACGCGCCGGCGCGCGCAACGGCAGCAGAACCGGAAGATCGGTGGAGTTGGCGTTCATGCCGGCGAATATCCCGGAATTCGCAGGGCGCGCTCCACGCGCTCCATGAAGAGGACGAGGATGCCGACAAGACCTACATAGATGAGGAGCAGAACATTCATCATTTCCGAAACGTTGAGTTCGTCCGACCAAATCTGATTTGAAACGTAAAGCATTTCCGGCACCGCGATAGCGTAAGCGATGGTCGTCGTTTTGATCAGGTTGACCAGATTATTATTGAGTGCTGGCAGACTGATGCGAAAAGCCAGCGGCAGAATGACATAGACATATGCCTTCAGGCGGCTATAGCCGAGGCTTTCGGCGGCCTCGATCGTTTCCCGCGGCACGGCCTCGATACCGGCGCGGAAGATTTCGACATTGAATGCGCCGGCCCAAAACGACAGGCATATCGCCGCCCAGATAAAATTCGAGATCAAAGGCTCGCCGATGCCGTTGCTGGTTGAAACGCGCAAATAGGCGCCGAGTGCAAAGTAGAAGAAATAGAGTTGAACGAGGGGCGGCGTATTGCGGAAAAACTGGATGTAGCCTTGCGTCGTCAGCCGCAGCAGGCGCAGCCGCGAACCCTGAATCCAGGCTCCGACGACGCCAATGACGACACTGCAGATGACGCAGACGGCCATCAGGCGGATCGAGGTCAGGAATCCGTAGAAAAACCGGGCCCGGTCGAACGGGTCGTAAAATATGGTCAGATTGATCCCGGTGCTCTCATGGAGCTCCCGGAACCAGTGCCAAATCGGCTGAAGGTCCATAAGACCCTTCAATCGGTGGAATGCGCGCGGACAATCCTGATCGGACGTCCGCGCCGCATCGCCTAATCCCCGCTATTTATACTTATCGTGCAGCGACTGCAGATAGGGTGACGCAGGGATATTCCACTTCTTCTCGAGTGCGATCATCCGGCCGCTTTTGTGCCAGTTCATCAGCATATCGTGCATGAACTTGCCCCACGGACCGTCGAGGTCCTCAAGCTTCACAGCCATCCCCCACGGCTCCTCCTTGATCGTCGGCAATGACATTTCGAAGCCCGACCATTTCGGCTCACTGAGCAAGCCGGCAAAGGCGGTGTCGTCATAGACCCAGCCAATGCAATTGCCTTGAAGCAGCGCCGATTCCGCTTCGGTTGTTCCGGTGAAGGCCACGATCTCGGCACCGTATGTTTCGGCGACGAACTTGTTGTACCAGGCGCCCTGGATGCCGCAGATCTTCTGGCCTTTGATCTGTTCCCACTTTTTCAACGCGGCTTTCTTGTTCGACATGATGTTGACGCCGGAGGCGTAATAATCCGGCTGCACGATACCGACGACCTTCCGGCGTTCGGGCGTGTCGTTCATGGTGGCGATCATCAGATCGATCTTGCCCTGCTGCAGGAATTGCATGCGGTTGGAGGAGACAACCGGCACCAATTCGAGTTTCACGCCGAGCTTTTTGGCAACGTCGCCGGCCATGTCGGGTTCGAAGCCGACGATAGCGCCCGACGGATTACGGAAGCCGAAGGGCTTGTAGTCCGCCTTCACGCCCACGATGAGGGTGCCGCGCTGCTTTATCTTGTCCAGTGCGGACTGCGCACTGGCGGACGCCGTGACGGCGATGCATGCGATCGTCGCGATGCCTGCGAGAAGAATGCGATTGAAAGTCATTACGGTGTTCCCCCGTTGTCCAATGAAGTGACCGACGCTAATCGCGCCGGTGGTGGGCCTGAGTTGCAGGCATCTTACTGAGAGCGTTCCATCTTCCGCAACCCCGCATAAAGCGGCTTCACCCGCCGCGACTAGGGAATACGCCGTCGAGTTCGCGGCGGAATTCGTCAGCTTGCTCGGCGCATGAGGAGCGATGAAACATTTGAATCGAGCCATTCGCTGCTGAAACAAATGTTGCGCCGCCGCCAAGCCGTCGCCTATACTGGTATTATGACACGGCTTTCCTCCTTCAATTCCCGCCTCAAATCGGGTTTTGAAACCTTGCCGCCGCAGCTCAAAGAGGCAGCCCGTTGGGTGATCGATCATCCGAACGATGTCGCGCTTCTGTCGTTGCGTGAGCAGGCGCGCCGCGCCGGTATCGCGCCGGCGACGCTGACGCGGCTTGCCCAGCGTCTCGGGCTTGGCGGCTACGACGGCGTCCGCAAGCTTTACGCCGACGCCATGCGGCAGCGCCCGGAAAGCTATCGCGGGCGGGCCGAGGAATTGCTCGTTCGCCGCAACAGCGAGGGCGATTCAGCGCTGGTACAGGACATTTTCGCCTCGCTTTCCCAGCACCTGCACAATTTGTCCTCGCCTGCCTCGGTCGAACGATTTGCCGCGGCAGCCGATATGATCGCCGGCGCCGATCACGTTTTTTGTCTCGGTCTGCGCTCAAGTTATTCGGTGGCCTACATTTTCCACTATGTGCGCTCGCTGTTCGGCGCTAACTCCGTGCTCGTGGATGGATCGGGCGGCAGCGGCGTCGATGTCCTGCGTACGATCGGAAGCGGCGATGTGCTGCTGGCGATCTCAGTCAAACCGTATGTCAAGCACACGATCGATGCCGCAAAATTTGCCAAGGAACGCGGCGCGCAAGTAGTCGCATTGACCGACAGCGAGATTTCGCCGCTCGTCGCCCTTGCCGATGAAGTCATCCTGGTTCGCACCGATACGCCGTCGTTCTTTCATACCATGGCGCCGGCTTTCGCCGTGGCCGAATGTCTGGCCGCACTCATCGCTGCGCGCCGCGGGCGCGAGACTCTCAAGGCGCTGGAGGAGAGCGAGCGGCAATTGGAGAGCTTCGGCACCTATGCCGCGCCCTACGCGAAAAGACGCCACAAATCATGAGTCGTGTTCTGCATCGCGATATTGCGCATCGTTACCCGACCGCAGTGTCGGGCGAGGGCATCCTTATTCGCGACGACACCGGCAAGGACTATATCGACGCTTCGGGCGGCGCGGCGGTGTCCTGTCTTGGCCATTCGCACCCCGATGTGATCGCGGCGATGCGCGCGCAGCTCGATCATCTCGAATACGCGCATACGAGTTTCTTCACGACGCAGGCGGCCGAAGAACTCGCCGACGATCTGACAGCGCACGCGCCGCAAGGGCTCGGCCATGTCTTTTATGTCAGCGGCGGTTCGGAAGCGATCGAGGCTGCGCTCAAGCTTGCCCGCCAATATTTCGTCGAGCGCGGAGAGCTGCAACGGCGCTATCTGATTTCGCGACGTCAGAGCTACCACGGCATTACGCTCGGGGCGCTTGCGATCGGCGGCCGCGAACGCCAGCGCAAGCCATTCGCGCCGCTGCTGATCGAGACGCATCACGTCTCCCCGGTTTACGAATATCGCGAGCGGCTCGCGGGCGAAACGCAGCAAGCCTATGGCGAACGGCTGGCCCATGAACTCGAAGCCAAGATCGAGGACCTGGGCGGCGAGAACGTCATCGCTTTCATTGCGGAGACGGTGGTGGGCGCGACCATGGGCGCCGTCCCGGCCGTTCCCGGCTATTTCAAGCGCGTGCGGGAAATCTGCGATCGACATGGCATCCTGCTCATTCTTGACGAGGTGATGTGCGGAATGGGCCGCACCGGCACGCTCCACGCCTGCGAGCAGGAGAGTATCAATCCGGACATTATCGCGATCGCCAAAGGGCTCGGCGGGGGCTACGCGCCGATCGGCGCCATTCTGCTGCACGACAAGCTGTTCAACGCGGTGGCCGAGGGGTCCGGTGCCTTTCAACACAGCCACACCTACACCGGACATCCGCTGGCCTGTGCGGCGGCGCTCGCAGTGCAGCGCGTCATTCGCCGCGACAATCTGCTCGCCAATGTTCGCGAGCAGGGCGCTCACTTCGCACGGCGGCTGCAGGAGCGGTTCGGCAATCATCCGTTCGTCGGCGATGTACGCGGCCGCGGCCTGTTCCAGGGCCTGGAACTCGTTGCCGACCGCGGCACCAAGGAGCCATTCGATCCGAAACGCAAACTGCATGCGCGCATCAAGAAAGAGGCAATGGCGCGCGGTTTGATGGTGTACCCGATGGGTGGCACGGTCGATGGCGTGCGCGGCGATCATGTGTTGTTGGCGCCGCCATTCATCGTCGACAAAGGCGGCATCGACACGATTGTCGAATGGTTGGGGGACGCCGTCGATGCCGCCGTCGAGGCGTGATGATTTTTCTTGGATCGCATGCATGCGCGCGACATGCGGCGACCCGGCGTGACGTTCGCGATGAAAATGCTGTGACAAAAAATGGAGGATCAAGATGACACGACTGACAGGAAGCCTCGGGCTTGCCACGGCAGCGCTGCTCGCGCTGACGTCGTTTGGCTCGCCGGCAATGGCGCAACAGAAATTCGTCACCATCGGCACCGGCGGCGTGACCGGCGTCTATTATGCGGTCGGCGGCGCGGTCTGCCGGCTGATGAACAAGAGCCGTGCGACCACCGGCCTGCGCTGCTCGGTTGAATCGACCGGCGGCTCGGTGTTCAACGTCAACGCCATCAAGACCGGCGAATTGGATTTCGGGCTGTCGCAGTCCGACATCCAGTTCAACGCGTACAAGGGCGAAGCCCAGTTCAAGGGCAAGGCCGACCCCAATCTGCGCGCGGTGTTCTCAGTCCATCCGGAACCGTTCACGGTGCTGGCGCGCAAGGAAGCCGGCGTGACCAAGTTCACCGACTTCAAGGGCAAGCGCTTCAACGTCGGCAATCCCGGCTCCGGGACGCTGGCCTCGATGGAAGAACTTCTCAAGGCGATGCACTGGACCATGGCCGACTTCTCGCTTGCCTCGCATCTCAAGGCCGACGAGCAAGGCACGGCGCTTTGCGACAACAAGATCGACGGCTTCTTCTATGGCGTTGGCCATCCGTCGGCCGCCATTCAGGATCCGACCACAGTGTGCGGCGCCAAGCTCATCCCGCTCACCGGTCCGGCGGTTGATTCGCTGGTCAAGGCGCATCCTTATTACGCCTATGCGACGATTCCGGGCGGCATGTATGCCAACAATCCGGAACCGACGAAAACATATGGCGTGCTGGCCACCGTGGTGACCTCGGCGAAAACGCCCGACAACGTCGTCTATGCGCTCGTCAAGGCAGTGTTCGACAACTTCGACGAGTTCAAGAAGCTACACCCGGCGTTTGCTCATCTCGATCCGAAAGCGATGATCAAGAACGGGCTGTCGGCGCCGCTGCATCCGGGCGCGATCAAGTACTATAAAGAAAAGGGCTGGATGTAAGACTTGCGAAGGGGCGGCGATGAGCCGCCCCTTTTTGTTACTGGGGCGTAACACGCGCGGGTGGGGACAACGATGTCGCAGGACACTTTATCGGCTGGCACGCAAGCAGATCTCGATACGATGGTCGCTGAGGCCGACACCGGCGGCCGCAAGCCGACGGGCGCAACAAAGTCCTTCATCTTCGTTCTGGCGCTCGCCTGGGCCTTGTTCCAGCTCTGGTATGCTTCCCCGCTGCCTTACATGTTGAATTTCGGCGTCGTCGACGACGGACAGGCCCGCGTCATCCACTTGACCTTCGCCTTCATGCTGGCCTTCGCGACGTTTCCGGCGTTCAAATCGTCGCCACGAGATCGCGTCCCGCTCTACGATTGGATTTTCGGCGCGCTTGCCATCACCGTCACGCTTTATCTCCTGTATTTCTACAAGGACATCGCGCTGCGGCCGGGCCTGCCGACCACCGCTGATGTCGTGGTTTCAGTCATCGGCGTCGTGCTGCTGGTTGAAGCGGCGCGCCGCGCCGTGGGACCTGCGCTCGCGGCCATCGCCAGCATCATGCTGATGTACATCTTTTTCGGTCCGTGGCTGCCTGGAATGCTCGGGCACAAGGCAATCTCGCTCTCGCGCGCGGCTTCGCAAATGTGGCTCACCTCGGAGGGCATCTACGGCGTCGCGCTCGGCGTCTCGACCAGCGTGGTGTTCCTATTCGTGCTGTTTGGAAGCCTGCTGGAAAAGGCCGGTGCGGGAAATTATTTCATCCAACTTGCCTTCGCCATGCTCGGCACGTTCCGCGGCGGGCCGGCCAAGGCCGGCGTTGTCGCCTCGGGCCTGACCGGCATGATTTCCGGTTCGTCGATCGCCAACACCGTCACAACCGGCACGTTCACGATTCCCCTGATGAAACGCGTCGGCTATCCGGCGGTAAAGGCCGGCGCCATTGAAGCCGCGGCCGGCGTCAATGGACAGTTGATGCCGCCGGTGATGGGCGCGGCGGCCTTCCTGATCGCCGAATATGTCGGAATTACCTATGCGGAAGTCGTCAAGCACGCTTTCCTGCCGGCGTTCCTGACCTATGGCGCGCTGTTCTACATCGTCGACATCGAAGCTGCGAAATTGAAGCTCCATGGTCTGCCGCGGTCATCGACGATGCCGCTGCACCTTTCGTTGATGCGCGGGTTGATGACGATCTGTGGCATCATCATCCTGAGCGGCGTGGTCTATTGGGGTATCGGCTGGACCAAAATCGTTTTCGGAGCAGCGGCGAGTTGGATCGTGGGCGGCTCATTGCTCGCCGCTTACGTCCTGCTGATGCGCTACAAGGCCGCCTATCCCGAGCTGGCACAGGACGATCCTTCGAAGGCGATCGTGAAGGTGCCGGATTTTTTCGAAACCGCCCGCACGGGACTCCATTTTATTCTGCCGGTCGTCGTGCTCATCTGGTGCCTGATGGTGGAGGAAATGTCGCCCGGCCTCGCGGCATTCTGGGGCACCGCTTTTCTCATCTTCATCATGCTCACCCAGCGTCCTCTGGTCGCGATGTTCCGCGGCGAACATGCATTTCTTGCCCGCCTGCGTGAGGGGTTTGATGACCTGATCGCCGCCTTGCAGGGCGCCTCGCGCAACATGACGTCGGTCGGCATCGCGACCGCCACCGCCGGCATCATCGTCGGAACGGTGTCGTTGACAGGCATCGGCCTGGTCATGACCGAGATCGTCGAGGCGGTATCCGGCGGTAATCTGATGATCATGCTGGCGATGACCGCGGTCATCTGCCTGATCCTCGGCATGGGAATGCCGACCACCGCGAGCTATGTTGTGGTCGCCACGCTGATGGCGCCGGTGCTGGTCGAACTGGCGGCCGAGAATGATCTCGCCGTTCCGCTCGTCGCGGTGCATATGTTCGTATTTTATTTCGGCTTGATGGCCGACGTGACGCCGCCGGTCGGTCTTGCAGCCTACGCAGCCGCCGCCATATCCGGCGCCGATCCGGTAAGAACGGGCATCCAGGCATTCCGCTACGAGATCCGCACCGGCCTGCTGCCGTTCATCTTTATCTTCAACACCGAGCTGTTGCTGATCGATGTGGGCAGCGTCGGGCATTTCCTTGTGGTCGTCGTTTGCTCAGTCGTTGCGATGGGGTGCTTCGTGGCAGCGACACAAAACTGGCTGCTCACCCGCAACCGCTGGTACGAGACGGCGGCTCTCCTGCTGATCTGCTTCACGCTGTTCCGCCCCGGCTACTGGCTCGACCAGTTGCAGGCGCCATATGAGACGCGGCCGGCCGCCGAACTCGTCCAGATCGCTGGCTCGATCCCGCAAGGCCTCACCCTGCGCTTCCGCGTCAATAGCCAGTCACGCGCGGGCGAAGATGTCGAAAAGGTCGTGCGCCTGACAATGCAGTCCGGGAAGAACGGCGCGGAGCGTCTGGAAAAATCGGGGCTTTCCGTGGCGAATATTGGCGGCAAGCTGACCGTGCAAACCGTACGCTTCGGCAGCGCGGCCGCTAAATACGGTCTGGCCGGGGGAGACGAGATTGTTTCGGTGCTGGTGCCGGCACACCGGCCGAGCCGCTATTGGTTTGCCGTGCCCGGCCTGCTGTTGCTGGCGGGCGTTGTGTTACTGCAGCGGCGTCGCCGGCGCGCAAGTCCTATAGCGGCGTAATGGAGGTCTGCCGCTTGACAGGCGGATGAGGGCAGCTTCTATTCGGCATTAATGTCGCTGGCATCTTCCAGCGAGGCGATGGGGTTCCGCCTTTAACCGCCCTTGGGGCTGATGACTCCTTTCATCCAGCAATGGACGAGAGGAGCTATTTTTGCAGCCTTCGAAATTTCCGGCCAAAACCGATCCGAGAGTTGCGCCAAAGTATGGGTGGGAGCGTGGCTCCGACTCATGTCTAATCCGCGTTGGCACGGAGTAGCAGCCAATGGCCACTTATTTGTGGGTCGCAATCGGCAGCGCACTTGGCGGCATGGCGCGCTACGGATGTTCGGGTTTTGCGGCGCGCCTGGTCGGCGAGACGTTTCCCTGGGGCACGCTGATCGTCAACATCGCCGGTTCGTTCATTATCGGGTTCGTGGCGACATTGACCGGCCCCGACGGCCGGGTTTTCGTCGGCTCAATGGCGAGACAATTCGTCATGGCCGGCTTCTGCGGCGGGTTCACGACGTTTTCATCCTTCAGCCTGCAGACGCTCAACCTGCTGAACGACGGAGAATGGTTTCGCGCCGGCGCCAACATCGGCGGTTCGGTTGCCTGCTGTCTGGTCGCGGTCTGGGCCGGTCATCTGCTCGCTGCCAGCATCAACACGATGAAATGGGTTTGAGCCATGGAAATTCCACGTGACGCCGTACTACTGCGCATATTCTTTGGCGAAGACGACAAGTTCGAACATCTGCCGCTCTATGAGGCGCTCGTGCTGAAGGCGCGCGAACTCAAGCTGGGCGGTGCAACGGTGCTGCGAGGCGCCGCCGGCTTCGGTCATTCGAGCGTCCTTCACACCACGAAGATTCTGCGCTTGTCGCAGGATCTGCCGATCGTCGTCGAAATTGTCGACGCCAAGGACAAGATCGATGCTTTCCTGCCGGTGCTTGACGGCATGATGACCAGCGGCCTGATTACGCTCGAAAAAGTTCAGGTGCTGCACTACGGCAAAAGCAAGTAATCCACATCGCGATCTGGACGCCCGACAACAAATCGTACAAATTGAATGTGAAACGGTCGAAGGAACCGAATGATGGTGCCGGTCATTCGCCGGGCGATCGCGATCCTCCGCGGCGGCAATCGAAAAATTGATGCATCCGGGCGGCGC
>DATATS010000244.1:0-4435 GCA_036268675.1 Pseudolabrys sp. | reverse complement strand
GAAACCGGCAAACCCTGCTCTCAGCAGGGGACGCGTCTTGAAGCAACGACGATCGGGCTTCCTTGGTCTCTGCCGGGCTCCACCTCCGGCGCGGGTCACCGAAGAGGCTTGTTCATCCTTGCTGTCGGCCGTGCGGAAGGCGCCCCCTTCCAATCCAAGGCAGCTATTGAGTGAGTGACTGAGCGTCGCTGGCTTGCGCGTATCCAACGGGCGCAGCCATTCGACCTCAGAACTCACGCAAACCGGGCCCTCCGTGGCCCACGCTGTAGGGGAATCGCGCCAATGACTGAGCGCATCCGTAACTTCCTGAAGACCCGCAACGACGAAGGGCCCTGCCTTGTCGTCGACCTCGACGTCGTGAAGGACAACTATACCGCCTTCGCCAAGGCCCTGCCCGACACCCGCGTGTTCTACGCGGTGAAGGCCAATCCGGCTCCGGAAGTGCTGGCGTTGCTCGCCAAGCTCGGCTCCTGCTTCGACACCGCCTCGGTGAAAGAAGTCGAGCTGGCGCTGGAAGCCGGCGCTACGCCCGACCGCATCTCCTATGGCAACACCATCAAAAAGGAACGCGACATCGCGCGCGCCTTTGCGCTCGGCGTCCGCCTCTACGCGGTCGACTGCAAGGCCGAGGTCGAGAAGGTCGCGCGCGCCGCGCCCGGCTCGAAAGTGTTTTGCCGCATTCTCTCCGACTGCGTCGGCGCCGAATGGCCGCTGTCGCGCAAGTTCGGCTGCGAGCCGGCCATGGCCGTGGATGTGCTCGAACATGCCCTGAAAGCGGGCCTGGAAGCCCATGGCGTTTCGTTCCATGTCGGCTCCCAGCAGCGCAATCAGCATGCCTGGGACCGTGCCCTGGCCTCGGCCGCCGCCGTGTTCAAGGAATGCGGCGAGCGCGGCATAAACCTCGCCATGGTCAACCTGGGCGGCGGTTTTCCGACCAAATACCTGAAGAACGTGCCCTCGGTGAAAACCTACGGCAACGCGATCTTCAAGTCGCTGCGCAAGCATTTCGGCAACCGCATCCCGGAGACGATCATCGAGCCGGGCCGCGGCATGGTCGGCGGCGCCGGCGTGATCGAGGCCGAGGTCGTTCTCGTCTCCAAGAAGAGCGAGGAAGACGACGTGCGCTGGGTCTATCTCGACATCGGCAAGTTCGGCGGTCTGGCCGAGACGATGGACGAGTCGATCCGCTACCCGATCAAGACCCCGCGCGATGGCGCGGACACCGCCCCTTGCGTGCTGGCGGGGCCGACCTGCGATTCGGCCGACGTGATGTACGAGAAGGAGCCCTACATGCTCCCGGTCAGCCTGGAAATCGGCGACAAGGTGCTGATCGAGGGCACGGGAGCCTATACGGCGACCTATTCGTCGGTGGCCTTCAACGGCTTCGAGCCGCTCAAGACCTACCACATCTGATCGCTCCGCGATCGGGCCACATCTGAGCAATCCGGGAGGCGGGACAAGCGCCCACCTCCCCGTTCCCCCATTCACACCGCTGACGCTCCCTGAGCGCGCGCCTGCGCGCGCGGGGAACTGGGAACCGACTGAGATGATCACCTTGCGCCACGAACGGCCGAACGACGTCACAGCGCGCGAAGCACTGCTCGATTCTGCGTTTGGCGAGACCCGCCGGCGCAAGTCGTCCGAGCGGCTGCGCGAAGGCCGCCTGCCTGCGGACGGGCTGTCCTTCATCGCCGCCGAGGCCCGGCGCGTCACCGGGACCGCCCGGCTGTGGACCGTCGCCTGCGGCCGCGGCGTGCCGGCTTTGTTGCTCGGTCCTGTCGCAGTGGCCGAGGATTGCCGCAGCCGTGGCATCGGGGCGGCGCTGGTGCGCCGCGCGCTGCGCGAAGCACGCAGGCTCGGGCATGGCGCCGTCGTCCTGGTCGGCGATGCGCCCTATTACAGCCGTTTCGGCTTCAGCGCGGAGAAAACCGGCGCGCTCCGGTTGCCCGGCCCGTTCGAGCGCCACCGGCTGCTCGCTCTCGAACTGATTCCCGGCGCACTCGACGGCGCCCGCGGCCTCATCCGGGCGACCGGAGCAGCCGCGGAGACGTCCGCGCGCGTGGCGCCGGCAGCGATCGAGCGGCGCGTGCAAGGCCAGGCCAGCACTTTCGCGGCCTGATTCAAGCGAAAAACGCACATTTGTGGTGGACGCCGCGCGTGAAAATGCGCGGCGTCCCTTCCGTTTACGCGCTGCGGCAGATATCACCCGATGAATGCTGGAGGATTGAAAATGCCCGATTGGCCCGTTTACGCCCGCATCACGGGCCCCGTCGTCATGATCGGCTTCGGTTCGATCGGCAAAGGCACGCTGCCGCTGATCGAGCGTCATTTCCATTATGACAAGAAGCGCTTCGTGGTCGTGGATCCCGAAGACAAGGACCGCGGCATGCTGGACGAACGCGGCATCCGTTTCGTCCACCAGGCCCTCACCAAAGCCAATTATCGCAAGCTGCTGGCTCCGTTGCTGACGGCCGGCGGCGGCCAGGGTTTTTGCGTCAACGTGTCGGTCGATACCTCCTCGCTGGATCTGATGGAGTTCTGCCGCGAGATCGGCGCGCTCTACATCGACACGGTGGTCGAGCCGTGGCCGGGCTTCTACTTCGATCCGAAATTGGGGCCGGAAGCGCGCTCGAACTATGCGTTGCGCGAGACGGTTATGGCCGCGCGCCGCAAGAAGCCGGGCGGACCCACCGCGGTGTCCTGCTGCGGCGCCAATCCCGGCATGGTGTCGTGGTTCGTCAAGCAGGCGCTCGTCAATGTCGCCAAAGACACCAGGCTGAAGTTCAAGGAACCCAAGACGCGGGACGATTGGGGCAAGCTCGCCAGGAAAGTCGGCGTCAAAGGCATCCACATCGCCGAGCGCGATACCCAGGTCGGCAAGCGGGCGAAGCCGCAAGACGTGTTCGTCAACACTTGGTCGGTCGAAGGTTTTGTGTCGGAAGGCTTACAGCCAGCCGAACTCGGCTGGGGCACCCATGAAAAATGGATGCCCAAGAACGGCGGCAAGCACAAAGCCGGCTGCCAGGCGGCCATCTTCCTGAACCAGCCCGGCGCCAATACGCGCGTTCGATCATGGACGCCGACGGCGCAGGCGCAATACGGGTTCCTGGTCACCCACAACGAGTCGATCTCGATCGCCGACTACTTCACCCTGCGCCAGGGCCGCAAAGTCACCTACCGGCCGACTTGCCACTACGCCTATCACCCCTGCAATGACGCGGTGCTGTCGCTGCACGAGATGTTCGGCCAGTCCGGCAAGCGCCAGACCAGCATCCACATTCTGGACGAGAATGAAATTCCAAGCGGCATCGACGAGCTGGGCGTGCTGCTCTATGGCCACAAGAAGAACGCCTATTGGTATGGCTCGCAGCTCTCGATCGAGGAGACGCGGCGGATTGCGCCTTACCAGAACGCCACCGGCTTGCAGGTGACCTCGGCGGTTTTGGCCGGCATGGTCTGGGCGCTGGAAAATCCGAACGCCGGCATCGTCGAAGCCGATGAGATGGACTTCCGCCGCTGCCTCGAAGTGCAGACGCCCTATCTCGGCCCGGTGATCGGCGCCTATACCGACTGGACGCCGCTGGTCGGCCGGCCCGGGCTGTTCCCCGACGACATCGACAAGCGCGACCCCTGGCAATTCAAGAACGTGCTGGTGCGCTGAGCGGGCGTTTTCGCGCGCGGCTCCCGGTCAAAACGAAAGCACGCCGGCTTCGCCCGCCTCGGTGCCGAAGGCGAGCATTTGCCCACCGGCGGCCCAGCCGAGCGCACTCACCGGCGCGTCGCCTTGCGGCTTCACTTCGATCAGGGCGCCGTCGTCGATGCGCACCAGAAGCACCACGCCGTCGGCGTAGCCCACGGCGGCCACCGGCTGGCGCGGATGACAGGCGACCACGCCGGCGCGCGCCTCGGAACGCGCCAATAGCCTCGGCTGCCGACCCATGGGACCGTCCTTGCCGTCGAACGGCCAGAGGATGAGTTGCTCGGAGCCCGAGGTTGCGAGGAATTCACCGTCCGCCGTCCAGCCGAGCGAGCGCACCCGCGCCGAATAACCCGACATGCGCATGTGCTTGGCGTCGGCGAGCCGCCAGCCGTGCAGCATCGATTCCTGCATGCAGGTAATCAAAAATTTGCCATCCGGGCTGAAGGCAACGCCGAGATGCGAGCCTTTCCATTCGAGTGTCTCGGGCTTTGTCCCGGCGGCATTGGGAAACCATAACGTCGCACCGTTGTAATGCGCGATGGCCAATCGGAGACCCTTGGGCGCGAAGGCCAGGCCCGCAACCGTCGAGGGCGCTTCGTAGGTGCGCTCTTCACCCTTTCTCGTGAGCACATGCGCGATTTTTCCCGCCGACCAGGCGACCGCTCCGTCCGGCCCGAGCGCGACCTGATCGATCCAGCGTTTCTTGCCGTCGCTGGCGAGTTTGGCGGTTACGCC
>DATATS010000243.1:0-8712 GCA_036268675.1 Pseudolabrys sp. | reverse complement strand
CGATCGTGCTCGGCTCCTGGTCGGGCGGCGCGCGCTCGCAAAGAGCAGCGCAAATGATGGAGCGCGGATTCAACGGCGGCGGGTTGTCATGGCTCACGCCCTCGCTCGGCACCGTCGATGCGCTCAAGCCGGTCGACGCCCCGCCGCCGAACCTGCGCGATGAGGTGTGCGGCGCTCACCGGCATAAGCCGCCGGCCGAGGACAACGACGAAGAAGAGCCGGACGACCAGCCAGCCGCGGCCAGCGGCGATACCGGCAATGCGCAGGGGTTCATGCTCTCGAGCCTGCGCCCCGCCAACGGCAAATTCGTGCTCGGCCCGCCGGTCGATACCGAAGCGCCGATCGTGGTGTTCACCGGGCCGAAGGATCATCCCGATACGGTGCAGGCGTCCGAACACAAGGCGCGCAAGGCGACGAAAGCTCATAACAAGAAGGAAACGACCGCCAAGAAGGACAAGAAGGAGCCGGCTGCGAAAGCCGGCCACGACAAGGCCAAGCCCGCCAAATCCGCAAGCAAGAAGCCTGCGAGCACAAAATCCGCCAGCGCAAAAGCGCAAAAGCCGGCCGCTCCGGCCAAGCCGAAGGTTTCCGCGGCCGCGCAATGAGCCATGCCGAGACCAGCGCCATGCGGCGGCGTCCCGGCG
Source organism: Pseudolabrys sp. (assembly GCA_036268675.1). Lineage (GTDB taxonomy): Bacteria > Pseudomonadota > Alphaproteobacteria > Rhizobiales > Xanthobacteraceae > Pseudolabrys. Next base: position 8,068 of record DATATS010000243.1, on the reverse strand, counting down.
ATCCGATCCCCCTGACCGTGCTCACCGGCTTTCTCGGCGCCGGCAAGACCACGCTGCTCAACCGGCTGCTCAAGGACCCCGCGCTTGGCCAGACCGCGGTGATTATCAACGAATTCGGCGACGTCGCACTCGACCATCTGCTGGTCGAATATGCCGGCGACAACATGGTGCTGCTGCAATCGGGCTGCCTGTGCTGCACCATGCGCGGCGATCTGGTGGACGCGCTTGAAACATTGCTGCGCGACCTCGACAACCGGCGCTGCACGTTCAATCGCGTGCTGCTGGAAACGACCGGCCTTGCCGATCCGGCCCCGGTTTTGCACACCGCAATGGCGCATCCTTATCTGGTGCAGCGCTACCGCCTCGATGGCGTCGTGACGGTCGTCGACGCGATGAACGGCGAAGCCACGCTTAACACCCATGCCGAAGCGGTCAAGCAGGCCGCGATGGCCGACCGCATCGTGCTGAGCAAGACCGATCTGGCGGACGACGACAAACGCGCTCACCTCGTCGCGCGGCTGCGTGCGCTCAATCCGGCCGCGGTCATGCTCGACGCCGCCAAAGGGGAAGCGACGCCAGACCGACTGCTCAACTGCGGCCTGTACGACCCGGCGCGCAAAATTCCCGATGTCAAAAAATGGCTGGCGGCGGAAGCCTACACTGACCCCCACGCGCATCACGATCATGGCCACAACCACGATCATGGTCACGGCCATCTCGACCGCAACCGGCACGACGCCCACATCCAGTCCTTCGTGCTCACCAGCGACACGGCCATTCCGGCCGGCACCCTGGAGATGTTCCTCGAGTTGCTGCGCGCCACCCATGGGGACAAGCTGCTGCGCCTGAAAGGCATCGTGCAACTCGCCGAAATGCCCGATACGCCGGTGGTCGTGCACGGCGTGCAGCACGTTTTCCACCCGACCGCGCGGCTCCCGCAATGGCCGGATGACGACCATCGCACCCGGCTCGTATTCATCACGCGCGATCTGCCCGAGCGCACCGTGCGCGAACTGTTCGAAGCTTTCCTCGGGGCGGCGAGCCTCGATCGCCCCGACCGGCAGGCGCTTACCGACAATCCGCTGGTGCCCTTCGGGGGCCTCGACCGCTGACGCCCTTGTCACCGGGCGGCATCTCTTCGATGCTGCGGCTTCCGGGGAATCACTTCGCATGAGCCTGTTCGCGCGCCTGAAAGGCGACGTCATCTTCCTTCAGGGCGCGCTGCGCGCGTTGCGCATGACGACGCCCATTGCGAAAAATCCGACGCGCGTGTTTCCTCACGTGATCGAAGAACTGGCCGAACGCTACGGTGACGCGCCGGCATTGATCGGCGCGCGCCAGACGCTCACCTATCGCGGCCTTGCCAAACGAGCCAATCAATATGCGCGCTGGGCGCTGGCGCAGAATCTCGCCAAGGGTGAGACCGTCTGCCTGCTGATGCCGAACCGGCCGGAATATATGGCTGTGTGGATCGGCATTACGCAGGCCGGCGGCGCGGTGGCGCTGCTCAATACGAATCTCATCGGCGCATCGCTCGCCCATTGCATCGACATCGTCGAGCCCAGGCACATCATCGTCGCCAGCGAGTATCTCGACGCCATGGCGGCCATATCTCCGCAGATCAAGAGCAAGCCGCGCCTCTGGGTTTACGGACCCGGCGAAGGCGAGCGTCTCGACATCGCGATCGAAGCCTTCGATGAGGCGCCACTCACGGCGAGCGAACGCCGCCCGCTCACCATCGAGGACCGCGCGCTTTACATCTACACCTCGGGCACCACCGGCATGCCGAAAGCCGCCAACGTGAATCATTACCGCGTGATGCTTGCAGCCTTCGGCTTTGCCGGCGTCATCGGCACCAAGCAAAGCGACCGCATGTATGACTGCCTGCCGATGTATCACAGCGCCGGCGGGCTGGCCGCGACCGGCGCGCTGCTGGTCAATGGCGGTTCAGTGCTGATCCGCGAACGCTTCTCGGCGCGCGAATTCTGGGGCGACATCGCGCGCAACGGCTGCACGCTGTTCCAATATATCGGCGAACTGTGCCGCTATCTCCTGCACGCGGCGCCGAACGCGAACGAAACCCATCATCGCCTGCGGCTCGTCTGCGGCAACGGCTTGCGGCCCGACATCTGGGAAGAATTCAAGACACGCTTCAGGATTCCGAAAATCCTGGAATTCTACGCCGCCACCGAAGGCAACGTGACGATGTTCAATTTCGAGGGCAAGCCCGGCGCCATCGGCCGCCTCCCGTGGTTCGTCGCCCATCGTTTTCCGACCGCGCTGGTGCGTTTCGATGTCGAGACCGAACAACCGGTGCGCAACGCGCAAGGCTTCTGTATCGCCTGTGCACCCGACGAAGTGGGTGAAACGATCGGCAAGATCGTCAACGACGCGAAACAGCCGGCCGCGCGCTTCGAGGGTTACGCGCGCAAGGCCGATGACGACAAGAAAATCCTGCGCAACGTGTTCGCGCCGGGCGACGCATGGTTCCGCACCGGCGATCTCATGCGCAAGGACGAGGACGGCTATTTCTATTTCGTGGATCGCGTCGGCGATACATTCCGCTGGAAGGGCGAGAACGTATCCACCTCGGAGGTGGCCGAGGCGATCGGCGGTTTTGCCGGAATTGCCGAAACCAATGTTTACGGCGTGCCGGTGCCCGGTCAGGACGGCCGCGCAGGCATGGCGGCGCTGACGGTCGACGGTGCGCTCGACTTTGCCGGTCTGCATGCGCATCTCATGCGCTCGCTGCCGGACTACGCGCGGCCGGTGTTCATCCGTATCCGCGGCGCGATCGACGTGACCTCGACCTTCAAGCAGAAGAAGCTCGACCTGGTGGCGCAGGGCTTCGACCCCGCCGTCGTCAAGGACGCGATCTACTTCAACAGCCCCGAGGCCGGCGCTTTCGTTGCGCTGGATGCCGCGCTCTATGAGCGCATTTGCGCCGGACAGGTGCGGCTGTGAGCGCAGCGCCCGCGAGCGCGGCCGACATCGTCACCTTCTGGCGCGAAGCGGGGCCCAAGCGCTGGTTCGAGAAGGACGACGCCTTCGACGATGAAATTCGCCGGCGTTTTCTGGCGACGCATGAGGCGGCGGCGGCGGGGCAAATGTCGGGCTGGGAGCAAGACGCGCAAGGTGCACTGGCACTGCTCATCCTGCTCGATCAGTTTCCGCGCAACATGTTCCGCGGGACCGCGCGCGCTTTCGCCACCGACCCGATGGCGCGGGCGATAGCGGCCGGTGCGCTGGTGCGCGGCTTCGACGCGCAGGCGCCCGAAGGCATGCGCAATTTCTTCTTTCTTCCCTTCGAGCATTCGGAGGACATCGCCGACCAGCAGCGCTGCGTCGCGCTCAACAGGGCGACCGGCGATGCCGACGGGCTGAAATGGGCGGAGATTCACGCCGACATCATCCGCCGCTTCGGACGCTTCCCGCATCGCAATGCCGTGCTCGGCCGCGCCACCACGCCCGAGGAACAGGCCTTTCTCGACGGCGGCGGCTTTTCCGGATGATCGACCCGCTGTGGTAATCTCAGGGCTTGCCGGTGATTCTTCGGCAGCGCCGCATTTGCGACGACGCCCCACGTCCCAGGCGTATGCAGACAGACGCGTTCGACGCTGAGGCCATGGAGCTTCTGCATGAGCTTTCCAGAATCCGCTGCCGCGCAGTTTATCCCGTGCAAGGTTTGCCGCAGCCCGGCGCCGCTGTTTGGCGCCGCCGACTTCAACAAGTCGTGCGAGGAACGGCGCGGCGTGCGCCTCCCGCATTATGGTTTTGCCGTCTATTATCGGCGCTGCCCGTCGTGCGGATTTCTTTTCACCGATTGTTTCGACCGATGGAGCCATGCCGAATTCCGGCAGCACATTTATAATTCGGCATACGTGCAGGTCGATCCTGACTACAAGGAAAAGCGTCCGCTAGAAGCCGCCACATTGATCGCTGGACTATTCGAAGCGCGCAAAACCACGTTGAGCGTGCTCGATTACGGCGGCGGCAGCGGCTTGTTTGCCGAGCGTCTGCGCATGTCCGGATTTTCCGACTGCAACACCTACGATCCGTTCACGCCCGGATTCGACAAGCCGCCGGACAAGACATACGGATTGATCACTTGCTTCGAAACGCTGGAACATACGCCGGACCCGACGGCTTGCGTGCAGGCCATCGGTGAAAGCCTGCGACCCGATGGCCTGGTGGTGTTTTCGACGCTGGTGCAGCCGCCCGAATTCGAGAAACTCGGCATAAACTGGTGGTACGTCGCGCCGCGCAACGGCCATATTTCCATTCACTCCGCCAAATCGCTCGCGCTTCTCTGGGAAGCGCAGGGCTTTGCTCTGACGTCGGTGAGCGGCGATGTGCACATCGCGCGGCGCAAGTCGGTGGCTGGGCAAATGCCGGCCGGATTTGCGGCTGCGTGACCAGCCCTCTCCCGCCACATGGCGAGATTGCAATGACCCAAATGACGGGCGCAATTCGCCCCGCCCACCGAATGTTAACGATTCCTTGCTAATCGGTCCCGATGGCCTCCCCGTCGCTTGCATCCCGGCAGCAGCCGGCGGAACCGGCGGCATCAACCGGTTCCGAACCCGCAAAACCTGCCTCGTCGCCGTCGCTTGGCGGCGCGATCGCGCGCGTCAAGGCGATCCTGTCCGAGCGCAGCGACAGCCGGCTGGCGCAGCTCGTCGCCGGCAAGGTGTTTCTGGTTCGCATATTCGCGGCGCTGCTGGCGCTGGTGTCGCAGGTTCTGCTGGCGCGCTGGATGGGTCAGTTCGAATTCGGCGTCTATATTTATGTCTGGACCTGGGTGTTGATGATCGGCGCGCTGTCGGACTTCGGCCTGTCCATGGGCGCGCGCCGGTTCATTCCGGAATATACCGAGCTCAAATCGCTCGACCATCTGCGCGGATTTCTTTCGGGCTCATTGTGGCTCGCGTTCGGCGTCGCCAGCGCGATCGGCCTTGCAGGCGCGATTGGCGTGTGGGTTTTCGCGCCCTATCTCGACCATTTCGTCGTGATCCCGTTCTATCTCGCCTGCGTCACGCTGCCGGTTTACGGGCTTGTTCAAGTACAGGCCGGCATTGCGCAGTGCTACGACTGGTCCAATCTCGCGCTCACGCCATTCTACATCTGGCGTCAGCTCACGATCACCACGCTGATGGGCGCGGCATATTGTCTTGGCGCGCCGACCGACGCCGTGACGGCGATGATCGTCGCGGTCATCACCACCTGGGCCGTCACCATCGGGCAGCTGATCGTGCTGCAACGCCGTCTCAGGCGCACGGTGGCAGCGGGACCGAAGAGCTATCAGGTTAAGGTGTGGTTTAGCACCTCGATGTCGATTCTGCTGGTGCAGGGATTTTATCTGCTGCTGACCTATGTCGACATCCTGGCGATCGAATACTATCGCTCGCCCGAGGATGTCGCCGTCTATTATGCCGCCGCGCGCATTCTCGCGATCGTCGCCTTCGTCTATTTCGCCATCGCCAGCGCCACCACCCACAAATTCACGGAATACCATGTGAGCGGCGACAAGGAGCGGCTCGCGTCATTCTTCGCCGAGACGATCAAGTGGACGTTCTGGCCCTCGCTCGCCGCATGCGTTGCGATCCTTGCGATCGGACATCCGCTGCTCGCGCTGTTCGGAGAAAATTTCGTCAACGCCTATCCGGTGATGTTCATCCTTGCCGTCGGCATGCTGTCGCGCGCCGCGGTCGGGCCGGCCGAGCGGCTGCTCAATATGCTCGGCGAGTATAAACAATGCGCGTTCGTCTATGCCGGCGCCTTCGCGATCAATCTGGTGCTGTGCGTCGTGCTCATTCCGCGCGTCGGCATCGAGGGCGCCGCGTTCGCGACCACGACCGCGCTGGTGGTGGAATCGGCTTTGCTCTATTACGTCGCCAAGCGCCGGCTCGGCTTCCATGTGTTCATCATGGGCGCGGGTCAGGGCAACTAGGCCTTTTCGCGCAATAATCTGCGAATGACTTTCCCGGTCGTGGTCATCGGCATGTCGTCGATGAAGGCGACCTCGCGCGGATATTCATGGCCCGACAGCCGCGTCTTGACGAAGGTCTGGATTTCGCCCGCGAGTTGATCGGAGGCGGCGTTGCCCGGCTTGAGCACGATGAAGGCCTTCACGATCTCGGTGCGGATCGGATCGGGCTTGCCGACCACAGCGGCAAGCGCCACCGCCGGATGGCGGATGAGGCAATCCTCGATCTCGCCCGGACCGATGCGGAAACCAGCCGACGTGATCACGTCATCGTCGCGGCCGACGAAGCTAATATAGCCCTCCTCGTCCATCACGCCCTGGTCGCCGGTCAGCATCCAGTCACCGATATATTTCTCACGCGTGGCGTCCGGCTTGCCCCAATATTGCAGGAACATCACCGGATCGGGACGCTTGACCGCGATCTGCCCCAGGTTTCCGGCTTTGAGCACCGCACCGTCGCGGCCGATGACGGATACAATATGGCCCGGCACCGGCTTGCCGATGGCGCCGGGCTTGAGCATGCCGAGCTGCGCGCAGGAGCCGAGCACGAGATTACATTCGGTCTGGCCGTAGAATTCGTTGACGACGAGGCCGAACGCCTGCTTGCCCCATTCCAGCGCCTCGACACCGAGTGACTCGCCGCCCGACGCCATGCTGCGCAGCGCGAAATCGTAACGCCCTCTCGGGCTTTTCGCCGCGCGCATCATGCGCAGCGCGGTCGGCGGAATGAATGCGGTGCGGATTTTTGTCTTCGCCATCAGCGCGAAGGCCTCGTCGGGATCGAACTTGTCGAATTTGCATGCAACGACCGGCACGCCGTGATGCAGGCTCGGCAGCATCACGTCGAGCAGACCGCCGGCCCAGGCCCAGTCGGCCGGCGTCCAATAGTTGTCGCCTTTCTGCGGGAACGGATAATGCGGCAGCTCGGCGCCCGGCAGATGGCCGAGCAGCACGCGATGCCCATGCAGCGCGCCCTTGGGCTGGCCCGTCGTGCCCGAGGTGTAGATCATCATGGCCGGATCGTCGGGCGTGGTATCGACCGGAGTGAAATCCGGCGAGGCGCGCGCCAGCACGTCGGCGAAACCTTCGGCGCCATCGCCCTTGCCGTCGATCGACAGCACGCAGGCGAGCGCACCTGCATCCTTTTTTGCCTCAGCAAGCTTGCCGAGGCCCTGCGCATTGGTCAAAAGCGCGCGCGCGCCGGAATTCTGCAAACGGTAGGCCAGCGCATCCGGCCCGAACAGCACCGCAATGGGGAGCGCCACCGCCCCCAATTTGTAGATCGCCATGTGGCAAGCCGCCACCTCGGGCGCCTGCGGCAGCATGATGGCGACGCGGTCGCCGCGCGCGATGCCGTGCGCGCGCAGCGCATTGGCGAGCCGGTTGGAGGTCTCGCGCAGCCAGCCATAGCTGACGGCGTCGCTGCGTCCGTCAGGATGCACATGCAAAATCGCGAGCCGGTTCGGCTCGTTCGCGGCCCAGCGGTCGCAGCAGCTGACGCCGATATTGTATTGCGCCGGCACCTGCCAGCGGAATTGACGGTAGAGCGTATCGTAGTCTCTGATTTGCGACGCCGGCATGGACCGCAAGGCTAGTCAGCGGATCGCGCAAGGTCCAGCGCCGGCGCTGCGCGATCTTGACTGCTGAACGCATTTCAATAAGCGCCCGACATAAATTTGCCGCTTCGCCGACGAATCGTGATGTCGGGGCGTCAACGGCCAAAACAGAAAGAACGAAATGGACGATGAAGCCCTGACCAAGGTCCCCGAAATCACGCTCATTTTCTGGATTATCAAGATTGCTGCGACCACCCTGGGAGAAACCGGTGGCGACAGCGTCACCATGACGCTGAACTGGGGTTACCTTGTCGGAACCGCGCTGTTTCTTTCGCTGTTGATTCTCCTGGTTGGCGCGCAAGTTGCAGCGAAGCGATTCCATCCTTTTCTTTATTGGGCGACGATTGTCGCCTCGACGACCGCCGGCACGACATTGGCCGATTTTGCCGACCGCTCCCTCGGGATCGGCTACACGGGCGGATCGACGCTTTTGTCTCTCAGCCTGATAAGCGTGCTCGTGCTTTGG